>DAISWV010000009.1:0-16448 GCA_036826195.1 Peptococcaceae bacterium
CCATTTCATTTTATTAAAGATGGAAAAACTGTGGATGAGATATGCTTAGAGGCATTTGTGGGAATGGCTTATGTGGCAGAACATCATGGGGTTGTCACTGGCGATGATGCTGTAGAAATAATTGAAAAAGCGAAAAAACAGAACCCAGAAGCGACAAAGAGAATTCTGATTAAAGGAGATGTCGAAGTATCATTAGAGGCGGCAAAGATATTTGCATCTTCAGATATTTTACTTCTAGGAAATGAATCCCAGACAATTGGGCCACAAAATGCGCCAATGGCAGTGCATCTTGTGCTTTTGGGGGCTAATGTTATCTTGCTTGAAGGAATTCGTTTGTCAGAGGTATCTGAAGGTGTCTATTTTTTGAATGCTGCACCGCTGAATTTATCAGGTGCGGACGGTTCGCCATGTAGGGCTGTATTGATAGCTGTTGAGAGATAAATTCCAATTTATCGAACGGTTGTGTTCTGTTAATATACTTCCCTCCGTTATTTTGACGGAGGGAAGTTCTTTATATCCCAAATCAGTCCAAAAGGTAAAAGGGAGTTTTACTGTCAATATAAACAAAAAGAGCCCGACAAACGAGCTCTTTCTATCTTTCTGTTATCGTCCTCTAAACTTCCTGCAAACGATTATTCTGCTTTGCTTCTTTCCATGCCAAGATAAAAAATAATACCCCCGACAATGCCGCCTAAAAACGTGGTCAGAATCCGCACTGGAAACGACCCCTTCTGTATTGGTGCCAGCGCAGTACCGGTTGCCATCCCTACAGCCATCGGTACCGAATTTTTCAGAGCTTCTTTTACTTTCTGTTTCATACTAACTGCCTCCTTATATTTTTATACGCTGTTTTATTTCCCGTTTTCATAGTCATGGCATCCCTGCTGTCACTTTGCCAGAACTTCATCCAGCGGCTGGTACGTTACTTCAACAATACCTGTACGCTCTTCGCCGGATTCTTCGTCCCAAATATGATATTCATGCGTCAGGCTGTGGCCATCCTCTTTGTACTTTTGAATACTGTGAATCACCATATCCTCTTCTGTATAATCTCCGCCATCAGAATCGTTATAATCCCGGCTCTCAATTAATCTTCCCTGTTCATCATAATAACGGACAATATAATATACAGAACCGTCCATATCAGAACGGCTTATGGTTTTATTATCTTCGTACGTGTAGATTGTTTCCGACTGCTCTGTTTTTTCACGGAGAATCCGGTTTTCGTTATCGTATTCCTCCGTCCATTTTTCTATGACATTTCCCTTTTCATCGGTGCTGATAACTTCGGCAAAGGTTTTGTCATCGTTCCAGTTCCAGACCTGTTTAACCGCAGTACCTTCCATTCTTTTCTGTTCTTTTGAAAGCAGGCGGCCATCAACATCAAATTCAGAAACAGTCTGTACAGCAAGCCGATTGGTTTCCATGTAATTGGATTTTATTGTTTTACGCGCATCGCCTTCCTGCACGGTATAGGCAATCAGTTCACCAAATGCATTATAGCTGTCCACACGATAATTATATTCGTCTTTTTCATACTGATACACAACCCTGCTAAGCAGTTCTTTATTTTCATCATAAGAAACTTCTTCGGTTATAACCCACACCGGTTCCTCTTTTTCCACTGCATTTTCATTCACTGCAGCATCATTTCCGCAGCCGCTCATCATACAAAGCAGAACCACACATATTGTCATCCAGAACCTTCTCATATTCAGCACCTCGCTCCCGTCAGTCATGAATGTTTCTACATATCAAAATCAATATATCATATTTTAAGAATTGCCGCAACTACAAATTCAAAACAATACAGTTATATGAAAATTTAACCGGTCTACGATATCATTTCATGCTCCACATTATAACTGCTCCATGTACCCATCTGCGGCCACACTGCCGAGCAGTCGGAGAAGTAATAGGCTCCTAGTGGTGTTCGCCATTTCATGGCATCAAATTTTATTACCGGCAGAGAATATATATCTCCTTCTGTACTGCTATCTGTAATGGTAAACAGAAGCCCGTCTTCCCACTGGTAGATTTTGCGTTCCTTTTCATCCGAGCTGCCGCCTTTCCCCATATAGGAGAGCGAAATTTCTGTGAGATATCCCTGTTCTGCCAGCTCTTCTGACGATAATGTAAGCGGTGCCGCATTATGTCTGCCGCCGAAAATCCAGGCTATGGCTGCTTTCTCACCGTCCGTCAGGCTACCTGGTGCGCGGCTTAAATCCACACTCACATATTCCACGCCATCGTTTAAACCGGCATCTTTCGCCCACAAATCATTCAGCACGTTTAAGTATAATCCGCATAAATCATAATAGCTTCCGCCCGGATTTTTCTCTGTACCCAGACTGTATGCATCAATCCGCTGCGCATCGCCAAAAGAGGCCGGATACGTTTCCAGAATCTCGCCGCTGTGCACAATATCGATTTTCATACCATCCTCCAGAACAGACGCATCGGCTTTTTCGCCATCCAGATAAACGGTAATGCCTTCAACCGAAAGTGTATATACATCACTGGCCGTTTCTCCTGCCAGCACCAGATTTCCCGTTTCTGCGCCATCCACAATGCACAGCGTTACCGGTTCCCCTGCTTCTTTCGGCTGACAGCCGCACAGCAGAACCGCACATAAAAGAATCATTACAAATAAAGATCTTTTCATAACCAAACCCTCCCTTTATCTGCATAGACGAATTTTTACGGCAAAGGTTTCCACTTTCTTTTATCTGACTTCTTAACGCAGGCACAAAAAAGAGCCTTATGCGATTTACAGAATCATTTCTGTTCTGATAAACCGCATAAAGCTCTCGATGATTACATTATTTTTTGCGCTTTTTAGCAGATTTTTTACTTTCATTCTGCTTCATATATTCCTCGTACTGTTTCTTTTTCATGACTTCCATCACCATACAGAAGGCAAAACCGCCAACCCAGCCGCCTGCCAGTGCACCGGTTATCATCGAGTTAAAATAATCAGACCCAACCGGCACCTGCATAACAGCTACCATCATCACAGCATTCACTGCCGCAATCCCCAGTGCAATCGGCATAGAACCGCGCAATGCCCGATAAATCATATTTTTCACTATTTCCACCTCACAGCTTTACAGCATACAATCATACAACTATTATACACTAAAAGCTCGCCTCAAAATAGTACCAGTTGTCCATAATTTTTTCGGTATAGCCGTGATTGTCACTTTCCGGCTGCTGCCATACCCAGCCTCTGCCGCTTTCTACAAGTTCCTGCATCACGCCCTGAAACGGAATCGGTTCATCATTTTCAGAATAATAAAAACCAATATAGGTGCTGGATGGTACAAGACCTTTTCCCCAGCAGCTGAATTCTACCATATCCGGCCGGTTTGCATATTTACTAATCTGGATAGGACCATCCTTCTGCGCTGCATAGCCAGCCTCCTGCGCTGTCGCTTCCAGTTCTTCCGCATGAAGTTTTACATATCCGGTAATCATAGTCTGATTCATCAGAAACGGCCCGCAGGCATTCCATAAAAACACTATCAGAAGTGCAATAACCGCAATTGTCGCCATAACCATATGCTTTGTTTTCATCATAATGCCATCCTCCTGTTATCGCTGTTTTTGCTGTTTTTCGTTCTGTTCATAACAGTTTTGTCTTGCAGAACCAAGATACCATATTTCCTGCAGACTGTCAATCTACAGAAAAAAAATGAAAAGCCTCTGCATTTCTGCAAAGGCTTTCTAACTACTCTAACGCACGTCCACATTCCGGACAGAAATTTGATGGTTTTTCCCGTATTGGAAAAAGACTTTTACAATATGGACAGCGGTAATAAACCAGTGCCTGCCCAATGGAGAACACTTCAAGCACAATGCCGAGGCCGGCCATCAACATGCTTTCTGCGGCCACTGCAAAAAAGAGTATCACAACACCTATGAGGGTACCAATTTCTTTTACACGATAACTGGTTCTGAAATCCATAGTGCCACCTGCCTTTACCGACTAAACAGATTCATAATCACGCTCAGCACAATACTCATTACAATACAGCTCACAATCGGGAAGTAAAAGCCTCCGCCGTTTTCGCCTTTAATGATGATATCGCCAGGCAGATTGCCAAGGCTGATAAAGCGGCTCAGAATAATAATCACCGCACCGATTAAAATGGCACCCAGGCCAAGCATAATCAGCATTTTTCCTAATTCGGTTCCGTTCATACGTCTTCCCCCCATAAGGATTCGGATGATGGTGAAGTTTTCTGCTGCATCGGAATACCTAAATGTTCATAGGCCAGCGGTGTTGCCACACGGCCGCGCGGTGTACGGCTGATAAAGCCACGCTGCAATAAATACGGCTCACAGACATCCTCGATGGTGCCGCTGTCTTCATTGATGGTGGCAGCCAGGGTTTCCAGGCCTACCGGGCCGCCGTTAAAATTGCGAATAATGGTGGATAATACCCGATGGTCGATTTTATCCAGCCCTTCGTTATCAATTTCCTGCATCGTTAACGCCTTGTCCGCAATCTCTTTTGTAATCAGGCCATCGCCTTTTACCTGTGCGAAATCACGCACACGGCGCAAGAGGCGGTTTGCAATACGCGGTGTCCCGCGGGAACGGCGGGCAATTTCCAGCGCCCCCTGTTCCTCAATCGGCACTGCCAGAATTTCGGCACTGCGGGTGACAATCTGCTTTAATTCATCCACCGTATAAAACTCCAGTCGTTCAATCACACCAAAGCGGTCACGCAGAGGGCCGGTTAACATACCGGCTTTTGTAGTAGCACCGATTAACGTAAATGGCGGTAAATCAATACGCAGCGAACGGGCTGCCGGGCCTTTGCCGATCATAATATCCAGCGCAAAATCCTCGATTGCCGGATACAGTACTTCTTCTACCGTGCGGTTAATGCGGTGAATCTCATCAATAAACAGCACATCATGCGGTTCCAGATTGGTTAAAATAGCCGCTAAATCACCGGCGCGCTCAATAGCCGGGCCGGATGTGATTTTAATCTGCACATCCAGCTCATTGGCAATAATATTGGCCAGTGTGGTTTTACCAAGCCCCGGAGGGCCGTATAACAATACATGATCCAGTGCTTCGCCGCGGGCTTTTGCCGCCTCCACATAGATACTCATATTTTCTTTTACTTTGCTCTGGCCGATATAGTCGCTTAATCGTTTCGGCCGTACTTTATTGCCCTCGGCATTGTCTTCGTACATTGCATGAGGAGTAATCAGGCGTTCATCCAGAAAATCCATATGAGCCTCCTAAATTCGCGCCAGCATCTGCAGCGCTTTTTTGATAATGGTCTGTTCATCGGCACCCTGAAGTTTTTTCAGTTCCGGATAAATTTTGCGAATCTCGCTTTCGTGGTAGCCAAGTCCCAGCAGCACTTCGGTAATATCATCCTTTGCCAGAGCCGGCGCCGCTGTAACCTCAGGCAGTTCCAGGCCATCCGCTGCAAATTCCTCCAGCGCAGAAGCCGGCAGTTTATCTTTCAGTTCCAGAACCAGACGCTGTGCTGTTTTTTTGCCGATGCCGGGCACTTTGGTTAAAAAGTCTACATTTTCACTGGCAATGGCCTGATACAGACCGCCTAAGGTACTCTGCCCAATCATCGCAAGCGCACCTTTCGGCCCAATGCCCGACACATTTAACAGCGTCATGAAAAATTCGCGTTCTGCCCAGCTTTCAAAGCCAAAGAGCTGCACGGCATCCTCCCGCTGATGATAATAAATATAAAATTCACAGTTCTGCTGCTGGCTGAAGCGCAGAAGCCGGCTGGCCGGAATCTGTACTTCGTAGCCTACAGCACCGCAAAGCACCATAACACTGTTTGCGGTTTTATGCATAACGGTACCTTTCAGATAACTGATCATCGTTTGATACTCCTTGTTTTAGTCTGATAATGATGGGTATGACAGATTGCAATGGCCAGTGCATCGGCTGCATCATCAGGTTTTGGCACTTCACGCAGCCCTAAAAACGTTTTTACCATAAACTGCACCTGTTTTTTTTCGGCACGTCCATTGCCGACTAATGCCTGCTTCACCTGCAGAGGCGTATATTCATGCACTTCAAGCCCTTTCTGTGCACAGGCTAAAAGCAGTACACCGCGGGCCTGACCAACGGTAATGCCTGTCGTAATATTTTTATTAAAAAATAATTCCTCAATGGCAACCTGCTCTGGTTTCCATGTTTCAATAATCTGATGAATCTGTTCGTAAATCATCACAAGCCTCTGCTCCATCGGCACACCGGCCGGTGTGCTGATAACTCCGTAATCCACCGGTTTAATCGAGTTTCCTACCACCCGGATAATTCCAAAGCCAGTTGTAGCAGTGCCTGGGTCAATACCCAGTATAATCATAAAAAATTCTGCTCCTTGCTAGTCTCATGAAGCAATCTGTTCCTATACAGCTTTATGAGAGAAAGTATGTTTGCCTTTTATTATAGCATAAAACAGACAGAAGAAAAGAGTAAAGTCCTGAAATGAACGAATAATGAAAGAAATCTGATAAATAATTCATATACTTCACTTCTTTTTATATATGCTACTTGCTAAAATTCTGTTTTTATGCTATCTTTGCACTATCTAATAAATTATCCATTAATCAAGGGGGATTTTTTACAATGAAATTAAAAAAATTATTAGCCGCAACTCTGATTGGCGCTATGACTCTGACCGCATTTGGCTGCGGTGGCGGCGGTAACGATGCAGCTGAACAGGGTGCAGAAGAAAGCAATGAACTGCGTATCGGTATGGAATGCGGCTACGCTCCATTCAACTGGACACAGCAGGATGATATCAATGGTGCTGTAGCAATTGAAGGCGGCGGCTATGCAAACGGCTACGATGTTCAGATTGCAAAACAGGTAGCAGAAGGCTTAGGTAAAGAATTAGTAATCGTTAAAACTGAATGGGATGGTCTGGTACCAGCTGTTCAGTCCGGCGTAATTGACGGTATCATCGCTGGTATGTCTCCAACTGCTGAACGTAAAGAAAAAATCGACTTCACAGACAACTACTATGTATCCGACCTGGTAATCGTAGTACGCGCTGACAGCGAATATGCAAATGCTACTTCCATTCAGGATTTCGCAGGCGCAACCTTAACTGCACAGCTGAACACCTTCCATGACACTGTAATCGACCAGATTGAAGGCGTTGAACATGCAACACCAATGACCGACTTCCCTGCTATGCGTGTAGCTCTGGAAAGCGGCATCATCGACGGTTATGTATCGGAACGTCCAGAAGGTATCTCCGCTGCTGCTGCTAACGATGCATTCGTATACGTTGGCTTCGAAGTAGAAAACGGTTTCGAATATGAAATCAACGATGCTGCAATCGCTATGGGTATCGCAAAAGATTCCGAACTGACTGCACAGGTTAACGAAGTTCTGGCTGGTATCTCCCAGGAAGATCGTGACGCTCTGATGGCTGACGCTATCGCACAGCAGCCAGCTGCTGAATAATCCATCAACCGGATTTTCTAATTAAAAACCAATTAAATGATAGAGGCGCGGATTTCATGAGTAATCTGCGGTGTACAGGCCGGGAAGCCTGCCGCAGCAGAAAGGGGAATTCGCCGAAGCGATAAGCATCCCAAAACTTATTGCTGGGACGATGCAGAATATGTATCGTACTGTCACTGATGTGGAGAGCTATCGGCATACTGATAAACAAAGACTATTTATGCCACGGATATGCTTAGCATATTCGTGGTCTTTGTTTTTGTGGTTTTGTTTTTACAGAAATTTTATTTCAGCATACTATTATTTTATCATGTAAGGAAGTAACTCATGGATATCACACCGTTTTTCGGGACGGCATGGGCGCTTTTTCCGCCTATCGTCGCAATTATTTTAGCTTTATTCACAAAAGAAGTGTACTCTTCTCTGTTCATCGGTATTCTGGTCGGTGCACTGATGTACTCCAATTTCAATCCAGTTGGTATGGTGGAGCACACAATCAGTATCATCAGCTCCCGTCTGGGGGATAATGGCGGTATTATCGTATTTTTAATCTGCCTTGGTATCATCGTTTCGCTGATGCAAGCGTCCGGATGTTCCAAAGCATTCGGGGAATGGGCTGCGCAGCGCATCAAAACAAAAAGAAGCTCTCTGATTTTTACAACTCTGCTGGGGCTGTTTTTCTGTATTGATGACTATTTCAACTCTCTGACCACTGCAAACATTATGCGTCCGATTACCGACAAGCACAAAGTAAGCCGTGCCCGTCTGGCCTATAACGTAGACTGTACTGCAGCACCAATTTGCATTATTGCACCGATTTCGAGCTGGGCGGCAGCTGTTGCCTCCTATGTTCCGCCGGAAGTGCAGGCCGATGGCTACGCTTTATTCCTGCAGGCAATTCCGTTTAATATGTACGCCCTTCTGACTCTGACCATGCTCTTTACACTCTCTATTATCCGTTTTGATTTCGGTCCTATGAGAGGCTATGAGTATCTGGCAGAAGAAAAAGGTGATATCTACGGCGGTACCGGCAATCTGTACGCCAACATCTCCACTGCTGAAAACGAAAACCCGCTGGGCAAAGCGCTGGACATGCTCCTGCCTGTTATTGTTCTGATCGGCGGCTGTGTTTTCGGTCTGATTTATACCGGTGGATTTTTCGCCGGTGAAGGCGTTGGTTTTATTGAGGCATTCAGTGCCTGCGATGCTTATATGGGGCTTCCAATCGGCGGCCTGATTGCTCTGGCATTTACAATCATCTACTATTTCGCACGCAGAATTATCAACATGAAACAGTTTGTACAGTGTATTCCTGACGGTGCGGTTGCTATGACACCTGCGCTGTTTATTCTGACACTGTCCTGGGGTATCGAAGGCATCTGCCGTGAAAGCCTGGGCGCCGCTGTTTTCGTTGAGAACTCCTTCGCAGGAAGCAGCTTCCCAATGTGGCTTCTGCCTCCAATTCTGTACCTGCTGGGCGCGTTTGTATCCTTTGCAACCGGTACATCCTGGGGCACCTTCGGGATTCTGATTCCTATCACCTTTGCAATCTTCGGTTATGAAGTTACCGAGCTCTGCATGATCTGTCTGTCGGCTACCCTGGCTGGTGCCGTTACCGGTGACCATTGCTCCCCTATTTCGGAGACCGCTATTATGTCGTCTACCGCGGCTCAGGTTGACTTTATGACCCACGTTATGACCCAGCTGCCTTACGCACTGTTTACCGCAGGGTTCTCCCTGATTGGTTTTGCTGTTCTGGGGGTTGTTCAGCACTGGATTGTGACTCCTGTTATGATGCTGGTAATCGTTCTTGTACTGCTTGGTATGAAAGCGGCTTACAAAAACAAACCTGTTAAAGTGAAATATGTAAGCAAAAATGTAATTGAACGGCTCTAAAATCCGAGAGGAGGATTTATCTTGGAAGAATTTTTTAATTCTGTACAATTTATTTTAAACAACTACGGTGGTCTGTTAATCAAAGGGACAGGCGTAACCATCCTGTTAGCCATCGTAGGTACCGGTGTCGGCTTCTTAATCGGTCTGCTGATCGGTATTTACAAAACCATTCCGATTCGTGAAGAAGACTCCGCTGTCAAAAAAGTGCTGTATAAAGTGTTTAACTTCATTTTATCCACCTATATCGAAGTATTCCGCAGCACGCCTATGATGGTACAGGCCAGCGTTATTTTCTACGGGGCTGCATGGGTGTTCGGCCTGCGCCTCAACCCTGTTACCGCCGGGATGTTTATCATCTCCATCAACACCGGGGCTTACATGGCAGAAATCGTGCGCGGCGGTATTATCTCCGTTGAAAAAGGCCAGTTTGAAGCTACCCATTCCATCGGTATGACACACTTCCAGTCCATGCTGTATGTTGTACTGCCGCAGGCAATCCGCAATATCCTGCCTGCAACCGGGAACCAGTTCATTATCAACATCAAAGACAGCTGCGTACTGAGTGTTATCAGTGTTACCGAGCTGTTCTTCCAGACCAAATCGGCAGCCGGTGCAACCTTTGATTATTTCCCTGCATATTTTATCGCCTGCGTAATCTACTTTGTACTGTGCTTCAGCATTACTCAGATTCTGCGTTATCTGGAAATGAAAATGGACGGCGCAGACACCTACACCATATACGGTACCGAACCGGTTATCAATGGTGCCGATACCTTAAAACGAGGTGACAAATAATGGACCAGCCAATTATTCAAATCAAAAATCTGAAAAAAGCATTCGGTGAACGCGTTGTATTAAAAGATATCAACTTCGATGTACACAAAGGCGAAGTGGTAACCATCATCGGTTCCTCCGGCTCTGGTAAATCCACTCTGCTGCGCTGCATCAACCTGCTGGAAACTCCAAACGGCGGCGAAATTTTATACAACGGCAAAAACATTCTGGGAGGCGGCAAAATCCATCAGTACTGTGCCAAAGTCGGCATGGTGTTCCAGCAGTTCAATCTGTTCAACAACATGAACGTACTGGAAAACTGTGTTGTGGGCCAGATGAAGGTATTAAAATGCAACCGCCAGGAAGCCGAAGAACGGGCAAAAAAATATCTGGATCATGTAGGTATGCTGCAGTATATCAACGCTCGTCCGCGCCAGTTATCCGGCGGCCAGAAACAGCGTGTGGCAATCGCCCGTGCCTTATCCATGGAACCGGATGTATTATTATTTGACGAACCGACTTCCGCGCTTGACCCTGAAATGGTAGGCGAAGTATTAAAAGTTATGAAAGACTTAGCTGCCAGCGGTTTAACCATGCTGGTAGTTACCCACGAAATGGGCTTTGCCCGTGATATTTCCGACCGTATCGTATTTATGGCTGACGGTATCATCCTGGAAGACTCCACTCCGGAAGAACTGTTCAACAATCCAAAACACGAACGCACCAGAGCCTTCTTAACAAGAGCACTGGACAAATAAAAAATACACCAGACCCCGCAGAAAAAAATCTGCGGGGTCTTTTTTAGTTTCCTCTAAGGGTGTTGATTTTCCATTTAGAATCATCCAGCCTCAACTCATAATTAACCGTTTATTCTTTTTTCCCCGCTGTGTATGGTACCGCATCTTCACAGACATACGATGCATCCTCCAGCACCTTCAGCACATATTCCACCGGTTTCTGCAACACTTCCGCAATCTGCTCCGGCGTGTTAATTTTACTGAACTGACAAATCAGTTCCTGCTGTTTTCTTTGTTCCCCAAGCAGTTCGCCTTCTTTGATACCTTCCTCTCGGCCATCCTCAAAGCCTTCTTCTTTGGATACCGCTAAAGCCTCATCCATATTCCATTCGGTAAACAGCATATTCTCCACCTCCGCACCGTTTGTTTCTAAAAACTCTTTCATAATATCATGTTCAACGCCATATGCAATCGCCTGTTTAATGGCTTCTTCCAGTGTTAAACCATCTGCCTGATTTGCTCTGATACGGCCCACGAGCCAGCTGTATTCCGCAAGACTCCGGCTTTTCTGCACAATTTTCGCATTCACTTCATAATTGATGTTGTATATATCAATATTCAATTCCAGCTGCGGATTCTCCTGCTGGAAAATAAAAGATTCCGATAACTTCTGCACTCCGTGTTCCGGATATGGTTCCTCCCCGTTATACAGCACAATAAACTTTGGTGCCGGAATCGGAATTCGTTTTTTCCGGTATATTGCATCTGATTTTACCATCTTTTCATACACTCTGGCACTATATAAAAATAATCGCAGCGCCATATTTTCATTGACAGTAGACTGATGCTCGATTAATACCACAATCTGATTATCTAACACAAACGATAAATCATTAATCTGGTTTTTATACAATGAATCGGTTAAAGTATTAATTTCCACCGGAGTATCCGGCGGATAATCAGTACCTGCCACCGCATTATATACTTCTATCAGCCGTTCCGGCTTACTCAGATACAGCGAAAACACACTGTCTTTATATTCTCTGTTTGCTCCCACACAAGATGCCTCCATGTATATTCAATTCTATCCGGATATACTATACAGGATTCGCGGTTCCGCAGGAAAATCCTTCCTGTTATTTGGAAATATTTATATTATTCGTTATAAATTTTGTAATGCTCTCCATCTTCGGTAATGACAATGGTATGCACATAGCAAAAGACCTTTTCGCAATCGCCAGATGCTTTTCTCGTTCATAGCGAATAAAGGAATTTGGCTTCTGTTTGTTGTCGTTGTTGTCATCATCGCTGTTGCAATAATAATTATTATTACAACAACAACATTTTCATTTACATATTCATTGCCATTACCATTAACATTTACATTCACATTCACATTAACATTAACATTTACAGCTTGATTTGCTTCAGCAAAAGCAGCATTTGCTTCCTGCTCTGTTCGGCGTCTTACAACACACAAAAAAACGGATGCTCCTTGTCAGGAATGCATCCGTTTTGTGATTCTTTTGTTTTATTGTTTATGCGCTTAGCCAACTACGATGTTTACCAGTTTGTTTGGCACAACAACGACTTTTTTGATGTCTTTGCCGGCGATTGCTTCTGCAATTTTTGGCTGTTCCATTGCCAGTTTTTCGGCTTCGGCTTTATCCAGGTTCATTGGCATTACAACTTTGTCACGCACTTTGCCGTTAATCTGAACAATTACGGTTGCTTCTTCGGCTACCAGAGCTTTTTCGTCCAGTTTTGGCCACATCTGTTTGTGAACACTGCCTTCATGGCCCAGAGCCTGCCACATTTCTTCGGTAACATGAGGAATAAATGGAGCCAGCAGCAATACTAAGGTATCAGCTGCTTCTGCCATAACGGCTTTGTTGTAATCCTGTTCTTTATACTGATACAGGCCATTTACCAGTTCCATAATCGCACTGATTGCAGTGTTGAAGTTGAAACGGCTGCCGGCATCATCGGTTACACGTTTGATGGTGGTGTGGGTTAAGCGGCGCATGTCTTTGTCTTTGCCGTTTAATTCGCCAAAGCTTGTGTAATCCACCAGTTTGCCTTCACTGTTCTGTACATAGTCATATACAAAACGCCATACACGGTTGATGAAACGGTAGCAGCCTTCTACGGCGGAGTCGTTCCATTCCAGGTCGCGTTCCGGCGGAGCAGCAAACAGAATGAACAGACGGGCAGTATCGGCACCGAATTTGCCAATGATGGTTTCCGGGCTTACGATGTTGCCTTTGGATTTGGACATTTTGCTGCCGTTCATCAGCACCATACCCTGTGTCAGCAGGTTCTGGAACGGTTCATCCACGCTTACCAGATCCATATCGTACAGAACTTTGGTGAAGAAACGGGCATACAGCAGATGCAGAATTGCGTGTTCTACACCGCCGATGTACTGGTCAACGTTCATCCAGTGGTCTGCATTTTCTTTTGCAAATGCTTTTTCCGCGTTGTGTGCATCGGTATAACGCAGATAATACCAGCTGGAGCATACGAAGGTATCCATGGTATCGGTTTCACGACGAGCTGGTTTGCCGCAGATTGGGCATGTGGTATTTACAAACTCGTCCATGTATTTCAGCGGAGATTCCCCGCTTGGTTTAAAGTTAACATCCTGCGGCAGCAGCACTGGCAGCTGGTCTTCCGGAACCGGAACAGTACCGCAGTGGTCGCAGTAGATGATTGGGATTGGAGCACCCCAGAAACGCTGACGGGAAATCAGCCAGTCACGCAGACGGAAGTTTACTTTTAACTCGCCGTTGCCTGCTTCTGCCAGGAAATCCACGATTGCTTTTTTCGCATCGGTGTTTTTCATGCCGTCAAATTTGCCGGAGTTCACCATAACACCTGCTTCGGTATAAGCGCCTTCCATATCTTCCACGCGCAGTTCTTCACCTTCCGGCTGAACTACGATGGTGATTGGCAGGTCGTATTTTTTTGCAAAGAAGAAGTCACGTTCGTCATGTGCCGGTACACCCATAACCGCACCGGTACCATATTCATAGATAACATAGTTACCAATTAAAATTGGCACAGCCTGACCGTTTGCAGGGTTGATAACATGCGCACCGATGTATAAACCTTTTTTCTCTAATTCGGTGGAGGAGCGGTCTACTTCGCTCAGCTGCTGCACTTCTTTGATAAATGCATCGGCAGCCGCTTCGTATTCGGTACCTGCTACCAGTTTCTGTACCAGAGGATGTTCCGGTGCCAGTACCAGATAGCTTACACCAAAGGTGGTATCCGGACGGGTAGTAAATACTTCTACGTAATCACCGGTCTCCTGTACCTGGAAGCGTAACAGCGCACCTTCACTGCGGCCAATCCAGTTTTCCTGCATGATACGTACTTTGTTTGGCCAGCCTTCCAGTTTATCTAAATCTTTTAACAGACGATCCGCGTAATCGGTAATTTTAAAGAACCACTGTTCCAGAGATTTTTTCTCTACCACGCTGTCACAGCGTTCACACTGGCCTTCCACTACCTGTTCGTTTGCCAGTACTGTCTGACAGCCCGGACACCAGTTTACCGATGCGCCTTTTTTGTAGGCCAGACCTTTTTTATAGAACTGCAGGAAGAACCACTGGGTCCATTTGTAGTAATCCGGCAGACAGGTGGTTACTTCTCTGTCCCAGTCGTAGCTTAAGCCCATTGCATGCAGCTGACGGTTCATATTTGCAATGTTTTCCACGGTCCATTTTGCCGGTGCAGTGTTATGTTTAATCGCAGCATTTTCAGCAGGCAGACCAAAGGAGTCCCAGCCGATTGGATGCAGCACATTATAGCCGTGCATTGTTTTAAAGCGGGCAACCACATCACCGATGGAGTAGTTGCGCACGTGCCCCATGTGCAGATTGCCGGACGGGTACGGGAACATTTCCAGACAGTAATATTTTGGTTTTGTGCTGTCTTCTGTTACTGCATAAGTTTTTTCTTCAGACCATTTTGTCTGCCATTTGTTCTCAATGGCAGCAAAATCATAACGTTCATTCATGACATTTCCCCCTATCATATACGGTCAATTATAGTACAACATAATTTAGCAAGTCAAACAAAAACGGCGAACTCCTGCGATATTCGCCTTGTTTTCTGTATTTTGCAGGTTATTCCGGTTATCCCGTTACTCTGCCTTTGCTTCTTTGGTTTCACGCAGCAGATTTTTAATCCCTTCAAAGGTAACCGGACTTACCACGTGTTCAATATGACATGCATCATGATCAGCTGTTGCTTCATCCACATTCAGCACAACCATCAGAAATTCGCGGATTACTTCGTGACGTTCATGGATTTCCAGCGCTTTCTTTTCCCCTTTTTCTGTCAGGAAAATCATTTTATTCGGATCCATGTAAATATAATCTTCTTCTTTCAGAATTTTTACAGCGCGGCTGATACTGGCCTTAGTGTAGTTCATGGCGTTGGCAACATCAGTAGAACGCACATATCCCTGTTTCCGATACAACAGTAAAATCGTTTCTAAATAGTCTTCACCGGATTCATGAATTTTCATAAAGGATGTCCTCCAAAATATATTTTCTGCAAGATATTGCAATTGTCGGTATACTGTAATGAAACTCCAGCATTTAAACATATAACAGCTTTATTATAAACACTTTTGCATGCAAAAACAAGATTTTGTCAAAAAAACACTCTTTGCAAATTTCAACTTTTTCATAACGGATGTTCTAACGATTCCATGCTGTAATATTCTTTTCAAAAATATACGAATTGTTAGCCTATGCTTGCTTTTTGATAAAATAATTTTTGAATATGGCCGCTATGTATTGACATATCCCGCTATTCGTGCTATATTTTTTTAATACAAATATGATATTATTTGCTCTTATCCAGAGAGGTGGAGGGACTGGCCCGATGAAACCCGGCAACTGGCCTTGCAGTTTATGCAAGGTGCTGTGCTAAATCCTGCAGATTGAAATCTGGCAGATAAGAATGGCTTACGCTTACATAAGCAATGTACCCCTTCTGTCTGCTGACAGCAGGGGTTTCTTTTTTATCCGGTGCCGATTCCTGTCTCCTACTCATGTATACGGTACAAATTTGAAAGGAGTAATCCATGACTCAGCCTATTATACAGATCAAAGATCTCTATAAAAGCTATCCAGGGAAAAACGGTCCGGCAGTTGCGCTGGAACATATCAACCTGGATATTTATCCCGGCGAAATTTTCGGTATCATCGGTCTGAGCGGTGCAGGGAAAAGTACTCTGGTTCGCTGCATCAACTTTTTAGAAAAACCGACTTCCGGTACTGTAATCTTCGACGGTCAGGATTTAACCGCACTGTCTCACAAAGAGCTGTGCAAAGCCCGTCAGTCTATGGGGATGATTTTCCAGCAGTTTAACCTGCTGATGCAGCGTACAGCTCTGCAGAATATCTGCTTCCCGATGGAAATTGCCGGCATCAAAAAAGAAGAAGCGATAGCCCGCGCAAGAGAACTTCTCAAAATCGTTGATATGGAAACCAAAGAGGATTCCTATCCATCCCAGTTATCCGGCGGTCAGAAACAGCGTGTAGCCATTGCCCG
>DAISWV010000010.1:0-16141 GCA_036826195.1 Peptococcaceae bacterium
ATTTTAAACAACGCTCACGGGCGTATCGAGATTAAGCCCTACAAAAGCTGTACCCTTTAGAGTACAGCTTTTGTTTATATGAATGTTAAAATTCTCACGCGAACTTCTGTAGTATATCATACTTTAAACAGCATGTCAATACTAATTACAGAACAAAATCAGTATTTTCTTCTTCTGTCACTGCAGGTTCTGCATTATTTGTAATTTTGACTCCTCTGTAACGGCTCATACCGGTACCGGCAGGAATCAGTTTACCCAGAATTACGTTTTCCTTCACGCCCATCAGAGGGTCAACCTTCCCTTTAATTGCCGCATCGGTTAATACACGAGTAGTTTCCTGGAAGGATGCAGCCGACATGAAGGAATCGGTTGCCAGAGATGCTTTTGTAATACCCATCAGAACAGTTTTCCCGATTGCTTCCTGGCCGCCTTCTGCTCTTACACGCTCATTTTCGTGTTCAAATTCGAACACATCTACCTGACCGCCTGGCAGCAGATTGGTGTCCCCTGCATCTTCCACTTTCACTTTACGCAGCATCTGGCGAACCATTACCTCGATATGTTTATCATTGATATCTACCCCTTGCAGACGGTATACCTTCTGCACTTCACGGAGCAGATACATCTGAACACCCAGAGGGCCTTTTACACGCAGTAAATCATGTGGGTTAATGGAACCTTCTGTCAGTTCCTGACCGGCTACAACGATATCACCGCTGTTCACTTTCATACGAGCACCGTATGGAACTGGATAAACTCTTGCTTCGCCATCGCCTTCGGTGATAGTAATTTCTTTTCTGTTTTTGATATCCTGAACGTGAACAACACCATCAGCTTCTGCAATGATTGCCTGACCTTTTGGTTTTCTTGCTTCAAACAGTTCTTCAACACGAGGAAGACCCTGTGTAATGTCATCCCCTGCAACCCCACCGGTATGGAAGGTACGCATGGTCAACTGAGTACCAGGTTCCCCGATAGACTGTGCAGCAATAATACCAACCGCTTCCCCAATATCTACATGACCACCTGTTGCCAGGTTACGGCCATAACATTTACGGCAGATGCCATGACGGCTCTTACATGTCAGCGCACTGCGGATTACAACCTGTTCAATGCCTGCTTTCTGAATTGCAGCAGCCAGATCATCTGTAATTTCTTCATTAGCACCAACCAGCACTTCGCCTGTTTCCGGATGGATAACAGGTTCCAGCGCATAACGGCCGGTAATACGTTCTTCCAGCGGCTCAATAACTTCATTGCCGTTTTTGATTGCTTCTACCAGCAAACCTTTATCGGTGCAGCAATCATCTTCACGAACAATAACTTCCTGCGCAACGTCAACCAGACGTCTGGTTAAGTAACCGGAGTCGGCGGTACGCAGCGCGGTGTCGGTTAACCCTTTACGAGCCCCATGGGAAGAAATGAAGTATTCCTGTACATTCAGACCTTCGCGGAAGTTCGCTTTAATTGGTAACTCAATGGTACGGCCTGTGGAGTCTGCCATCAGACCACGCATGCCGCCCAGCTGACGAATCTGCTGGTTGTTACCGCGGGCACCAGAGGTAGCCATCATGTTAATGTTATTGAATTTATCCAGATTTTGCAGTAATGCATCTGTAACATCTTTTGTTGCTTTTGTCCATACTTTGATTACCAGGTTGTAACGTTCTTCATCCGTAATCAAACCACGTCTGTATTTCTGTTCGATTCTTTCAACCTCTTTATCAGATGTAGAAAGAATTTCGGCTTTTGCATCTGGTACAATAATATCACTAAATGCAACTGTGAAACCAGCCTGTGTAGAGTATTTATACCCCTGTGCTTTAATCCCGTCCAACATAGCTGCTGTTGCAGATGCACCAAGCAGTTTATAGCATTTCGCTACAATTTTGCTGAGACCTTTTTTGCCTACAGTTTCATTTACATAGCCAACTTCTGCCGGAATTACATTATTGAAAATGATACGGCCTACTGTCGTTTCCAGACGTCCGCCATCAGGAATCCCATAACGGCTTCCATTTTCCTGGCGAACCAGAATTTTAGCCTGCAGATGAACCTCACCTGCATCGTATGCCAGCAGAGCTTCGTTATTATCTTTAAAGATTTTCCCTTCACCCAAAGCACCATCACGGTCAATTGTCAGGTAGTAAGAACCTAAAATCATGTCCTGTGTAGGTGTGGTTACCGGTTTCCCGTCTTTCGGGTTCAGAATATTGTTAGCAGCCAGCATTAAGAGACGTGCTTCTGCCTGTGCTTCTGCAGACAGTGGAACGTGAATCGCCATCTGGTCACCGTCAAAGTCCGCATTGTATGCAGTACATACTAATGGATGCAGACGCAATGCACGGCCTTCTACCAGAACCGGTTCGAATGCCTGAATCCCCAGTCTGTGCAGAGTCGGTGCGCGGTTTAAGAGTACTGGATGATCCTTGATAACATCTTCCAGCACATCCCATACTTCTGGTTTCAAACGTTCTACCATGCGTTTCGCACTTTTAATATTATGCGCATACCCTTCGTTTACCAGTTTTTTCATAACGAATGGTTTGAATAATTCAATTGCCATTTCTTTCGGCAGACCACACTGATGCATTTTCAGTTCCGGGCCTACTACGATTACAGAACGGCCAGAGTAGTCAACACGTTTCCCTAACAGGTTCTGACGGAAACGACCCTGTTTCCCTTTCAGCATATCACTCAGAGATTTCAGAGGACGATTACCAGGACCTGTTACAGGTCTGCCGCGGCGACCATTGTCGATTAATGCGTCAACAGCCTCCTGCAGCATTCTTTTTTCATTACGAACAATAATATCCGGCGCACCCAGATCCAGCAGACGTTTCAGTCGATTATTACGATTGATAACTCTGCGGTACAGATCATTCAGGTCAGAAGTTGCAAAACGTCCGCCATCCAGCTGTACCATTGGACGGATTTCCGGCGGAATTACCGGCAGCACATCTAAAATCATCCAGCTTGGTTTGTTGCTGGATTTCAAAAATGCTTCTACGACTTCCAGTCTTCTAACAGCTTTAATATTTCTCTGACCGGTTGTTGTACGAATTTCTTCTTTCAGTTCCTCGTACAGCGCTTCTAAGTCCAGATCATCCAGCAGTTCTTTAATGGCCTCAGCACCGATGCCAGCACGGAAACCACTGCCATATTTTTCTTTGTTGTCACGATATTCACTTTCAGTCAGCAGAGACATTTTTTCCAGAGGAGTATCGCCGCCATCTAAAACGATATAGGATACAAAGTAAATTACTTTTTCCAGCTGACGTGGGGAAATATTTAACAGTAACCCCATTCTGCTTGGAATTCCTTTAAAGTACCAGATATGAGAGCATGGAGCTGCCAGCTCAATATGCCCCATCCGTTCTCTTCTTACTTTAGAACGAGTAACTTCTACACCACATCTGTCACATACCACGCCTTTATAACGAATCCGTTTGTATTTACCGCAGTTACATTCCCAGTCTTTTGTAGGCCCGAAAATGCGTTCACAGAATAAACCGTCGCGTTCCGGCTTTAAGGTACGATAGTTAATTGTTTCCGGTTTTTTTACTTCCCCACTGGACCATTCTCTGATCTGTTCCGGAGAAGCCAGACCGATTCTAATTCGGTCAAAGTTATTAACATCTAACAAAGGGCTCGCTCCCTTCCTAAAATCTGTTCCGATTAAAACTCATCACTCAGGATATCATCGCTATCCATATCATTCACTACATCAAAATCTAAATCCATGTTAAGATCTTCGTCATCGAGCATATCTTCATCATCCGGTTCCTGTTCTTCCAGTTCACCGTCTTCTGTTTCAATCAGGAAATCATTGAATTCGCCTTCCTGTTCTGCTTTTGCTTTTTCAGCAGGCAGTTCGATGCCTAATTCTTTTGCAGTTTCCACGATGTCATCATCATCTTCGCCAAATTCGATTTCTTCATCATTTTCATTCAGAATCTTAATGTCTAAGCACAAGCTCTGCAGTTCTTTGATTAATACTTTGAACGATTCTGGCACCCCTGGTTCCGGAACATTTTCGCCTTTAACAATAGCTTCATATGTTTTTACACGGCCAACAATATCGTCAGATTTTACTGTCAGGATTTCCTGCAGAGTATACGCAGCGCCATATGCTTCCAGAGCCCAAACTTCCATTTCCCCGAAACGCTGACCACCGAACTGAGCTTTACCACCCAGCGGCTGCTGTGTAACCAGAGAGTATGGACCGGTCGAACGCGCATGGATTTTGTCGTCAACCAGATGAGCCAGTTTCAGATAATACATATAACCAACGGTTACCGGGTTGTCAAATGGCAAACCGGTACGACCGTCTCTCACAACAAATTTACCGGTCTTTGGATATTCCATATCACTTGCTTCGTTTGCTTTCTGCAGCATATCCAGAATATCCTGTTCGGAAGCACCGTCAAATACAGGTGTTGCCAGACGAATACCTAAAGCTTTCGCTGCCATACCTAAATGTACTTCCATTACCTGACCAATGTTCATACGGGATGGTACGCCCAGAGGGTTCAGTACGATTTCAACCGGTGTACCGTCTTCCAGGAATGGCATATCACATTCAGGCAGAACACGGGATACAACCCCTTTGTTCCCGTGACGACCAGCCATTTTGTCACCCTGAGAGATTTTTCTTTTCTGTGCAATATAACAGCGAACTACCTGATTTACACCAGGAGATAAGTCATCACCGTTTTCAGAAGAGAAGATTTTTACGTCTACGATAATCCCTGCCTCCCCATGAGGTACGCGCAGAGAGGTATCTCTTACTTCGCGTGCTTTTTCACCAAAGATTGCACGCAGCAGACGTTCTTCCGCTGTCAGTTCTGTTTCACCTTTCGGTGTTACTTTCCCAACCAGAATATCGCCAGGACGAACTTCCGCCCCTACACGGATAATCCCTCTTTCATCCAGGTTTTTCAGTACTTCTTCCCCTACATTTGGAATATCACGTGTGATTTCTTCAGGCCCTAATTTTGTATCACGAGCATCACATTCATACTCTTCAATATGGATGGATGTATAGTAGTCTTCTCTTACCAGTTTTTCACTCAGCAGAACCGCGTCTTCATAGTTGTAGCCTTCCCAGTTCATGAAGGCAATCAGTACGTTGCGGCCTAATGCCAGCTCACCGTGGTCAGTAGATGGACCATCCGCCAGGATAGCGCCAGCTTCTACCACCTGACCTTTTTTAACCAGAGGTTTCTGATTGATACAGCTGCCCTGGTTAGAGCGTTCAAATTTTGTCAGTTTATAACGATCTTTATGGCCATCTGCACGACGAATCACAATTTCGCGAGCAGATACATATTCTACAGTACCGCCATTTTCTGCAATTACCATAACGCCAGAGTCATATGCGGCACGATATTCCATACCAGTACCTACAAACGGCGCATCCGTTCTTAACAGAGGCACAGCCTGACGCTGCATGTTGGCACCCATCAGCGCACGGTTCGCGTCATCGTGTTCCAGGAACGGAATCAGTGCAGTCGCAATGGATACTACCTGTTTTGGAGATACGTCCATGTAGTCAACTTTTTCGCTGTCAACCACAATGTTAGCGTGTCCATAACGGGCATTTACTTTTTTCTCAGCAAAACGGCCATTCTCATCTAATGGAGAGTTCGCCTGTGCAACTACGAATTTATCTTCCACATCGGCAGTCAGATATTCGATTTCTTCTGTTACAATACCGGTTTCTTTATCAACTTTACGATATGGAGATTCAATAAACCCATATTCATTAATTTTTGCGTAAGTACTCAAAGAGTTAATCAGACCAATGTTTGGACCTTCCGGTGTTTCAATCGGACACATACGGCCATAATGGGACGGATGTACATCTCGAACTTCGAACCCTGCACGTTCACGGCTTAAACCGCCAGGCCCCAGTGCAGACAGTCTTCTCTTATGAGTCAGTTCACTCAGAGGGTTAATCTGGTCCATAAACTGAGATAACTGAGAAGAACCAAAGAATTCTTTAATAGCCGCCACAACAGGACGAATATTAATTAAACCCTGCGGTGTTACATTTTCAGAATCCTGAATAGTCATTCTTTCGCGAATTACGCGTTCCATACGAGTCAGGCCGATACGGAACTGATTCTGCAGCAGTTCACCTACGCAGCGGATACGACGGTTGCCCAGATGGTCAATGTCATCAGAGCTATACCCTTCCACCCCTTTAATCAGGTTCAGCAGGTAACGCACAGTTTCAATGATATCTTCATGTGTAATTACTTTTTTAGTCGGGTCAATATCCAGACCCAGTTTTTTATTTACTTTATAACGGCCAACTTTTGCAAAGTCATAGCGTTTTGGATCAAAGAATAAAGAATTTAATAATGTTCTTGCATTCTCAACAGTTGGAGGATCACCAGGGCGTAAGCGTTTATAGATTTCTACCAGTGCTTCACCCTCTGTTTCTGTGTGATCACGTTCCAGAGTCATGCGAATACGTTCATCATTGTCGAACAATTCCAGAATCTGGCCATTGCTTGCATAGCCAAGCGCACGCAGCAGCACAGTTGCAGGCAGCTTTCTAGTACGGTCAATTCTGACAAACAGGTTATCGTTGGCATCTGTTTCAAATTCCAGCCACGCACCGCGGTTAGGAATAATAGTTGCACCATACAGTTTTTTACCAGTCTGATCAATCGTTTCTGCATAGTAAACACCTGGAGAACGAACCAGCTGGCTAACGATAACACGTTCTGCACCATTGATAATGAAAGTGCCTTTCGTTGTCATGATTGGGAAATCGCCCATGAAAACTTCCTGTTCTTTCACTTCGCCGGTTTCTTTATTGATTAAGCGAACCTTTAAGCGCAGCGGTGCAGCATAGGTAGCGTCACGTTCCTTGCATTCATCAACATCATATTTTGGTTCACCCAAACTATAATCTACAAACTCAAGGACCAGATTCCCGGTAAAGTCCTGGATCGGAGAAACTTCCGAAAAGGTTTCTTTTAACCCCTCCTCCAGAAATAACTTGTAGGAATTTCGTTGAACTTCAATTAAATTAGGCATAACCATAATCTCTTCGATTTTGGCGAAACTATGCCTTTCTCTTAGTGCATGTGTCGTATTGACCAATGCTCCTCACCCCTTAAAGTTTTTTAATCAACGTTTCTATTCCAAAGAGTAAAACAGTTTTTGCTTTATCTCTGGCTTAAGCAAGCAAAGCAAGGAGAACCCCTTGCTATCCAACACTCTTTCAGACTAGTTTGCCCTGAAATAAATATTTTTATTCTATCGCAAACTCCGTCCATTTTATTAGTCATATTCTCATATGATATCACAATCCATGTAACTTGTAAACCATTTTTTGCAAATTGCTAAATATTTTTTCTTCACCTCAAAAGCTCAAACATTGCTACAGTTCTCTATCCCACAACGCCAGTTTTGACATCAAAGAAAAATCTTTAGAAAATAACAAAGAGCACTTATTCTTTGTTTACACATTGAATAAATGCTCTTTAACTTCACTTGGAATTATCGTGAAAGTAAAATTATTTTACTTCTACGCTAGCGCCAGCTTCTTCCAGTTTTTTCTTGATTTCTTCTGCTTCAGCTTTTTCGATTTTTTCTTTAACAGTTTTTGGAGCGCCGTCAACAACTTCTTTCGCTTCTTTCAGACCTAAGCCTGTGATTTCACGAACTACTTTGATAACAGCGATTTTGTTAGCACCAGCGGAAGCCAGAACTACATCAAATTCGGTCTGTTCTTCAGCAGCAGCTGGAGCAGCACCGCCAGCAGCAGCTACAGCTACAGGAGCAGCTGCGCTTACGCCGAATTCTTCTTCGAAAGCTTTTACTAATTCGGATAATTCGATAACAGATAATTCTTTTACTGTATCAATGATTGTTTGAATTTTAGACATTGTAATCTCTCCTATTAATATTTATAAATTTTGTTTTTTACGAAACTAGGCGCAAAGATTTACGCTGTTTCTTTGGATTTGCGTACTTCTTCCAGTACGTATGCCAGTCTCTGGATTGGAGCCTGGAAACAAGAAGCAACCTGAGCCAGTAATACTTCTTTTGGTGGCAGTTCGCCCAGAGCGATAACGCCAGCCTGATCCAGGAATTCGCCTTCTAACAGACCGCCTTTGATTTCCAGGATTTTGTTTTCTTTAGAGAATTTTGCGATAATCTGTGCAGGAGCAATCAGATCTTCACCGCCAAACGCGATTGCAGTAACACCTTTAAAGGTTGGTACCAGAGCTTCCGCGCCAGCTTCTTTTGCAGCGATTGTTAACAGTGTGTTTTTTACTACACGGTAATCAACACCTGCTTCTCTCAGCTGTTTTCTTAATTTAGTAGCCTGAGCTACAGTTAAACCACGATAGTCAACTACAACAACTGTTTTAGAAGCGTTGAATTTTTCTACTAATTCAGCGACAACAGCTTTTTTTCCTTCTAAACTACCCATTTCAGCACCTCCTAACGAGTGTATTATAATTAATACAGAACTGAAATTACTGACCGACCATATAAAAAGCCTTTGCGTAGAAACACAAAGGCAGAAATTGCATAGCAACAATGGCCTCGGTAGGAAATTAAGTCTTGCGACACCTACTGTCTACAGCGAAAATCTATTCAGTTAAGCATTCAATATTATATCTGTTTGATTCTTACTTGTCAATAAAACTATTGCAGTTTTAATGGATTGATTTTTACACCAGGGCCCATTGTTGTGGAAACAGTTACGCTCTTAATGTACTGACCTTTGGAGCTAGCTGGTTTTGCTTTAATCAGAACGTCAACCAGAGTTTTGAAGTTTTCTTCCAGCTGAACCTGTTCAAAGCTAGCTTTCCCAATTGGAGCATGGATAATACCAGTTTTGTCAACGCGGTATTCAATTTTACCAGCTTTAACTTCATTAACAGCTTTTGTAACATCCATTGTTACAGTACCTGTTTTTGGGTTTGGCATTAAGCCTTTTGGACCTAACAGACGACCGATTTTACCTACAACGCCCATCATATCAGGAGTTGCTACAGCAACGTCGAAACCGAACCAGCCACCCTGAATTTTAGTAACCAGGTCTTCAGCACCAACGAAATCTGCACCAGCAGCTTCCGCTTCTTTCGCTTTTTCACCTTTAGCAAATACTAATACAGTCTGGCTTTTACCAGTACCATGAGGCAGTACAACTGCACCACGGATCATCTGGTCGGACTGTCTTGGGTCAACACCCAGTCTAAATGCAACTTCCACTGTTTCATCAAATTTCGCAGTAGCAGTTTTTTTAGCCAGTTCAATAGCTTCGCTTACTTCGTACTGAGCAGCTCTATCTACCAGTTTGCTGGCTTCGAGATATTTTTTACCATGTTTTGGCATAATTCTTTTTCCTCCTAAGTGGTTCTACGGAATAATCCTCCCACATCATTAGCAATAGAATGCAGTAATTAGCCTTCTACGATTTCAATACCCATACTTCTAGCAGTACCTGCGATCATGCTGATTGCAGCTTCCAGGCTAGCAGCATTTAAGTCTTCCATTTTTTCTTCAGCGATAGCTTTCACTTTAGAAGCAGGAACTTTTGCAACTTTTTTACGGTTTGGTTCGCCAGAAGCTCTTTCAATACCAGCAGCTTTTTTCAGTAATACAGCAGCTGGAGGAGTTTTGGTGATGAAGCTGAAAGAACGGTCAGCGTAAACTGTAATTTCAACAGGAATAATTAAACCTGCCTGATTTTTTGTTCTTTCATTGAATTCTTTACAGAACCCCATAATATTAACACCATGCTGACCTAATGCAGGACCAACTGGTGGAGCAGGGTTCGCTTTCCCTGCAGGCACCTGCAGTTTTACAAAACCAACGACTTTTTTCGCCATTATTGGTGCACCTCCTTAAACAGAATGTGGTATAACGGGGGTTTCCCTCCCACTAAAACTAGATATGAAACTCATATCTAAACTTTAAAAACCTGGTCATAGTCCAGATCGATAGGTGTCTCACGACCGCCAAACAGGCTCAGCATAACAGTTACTTTACCTTTTTCCATATCAAGGCCGCTAACTCGTCCTACCATGCCGCGGAACGACTGATCTAAGATTTCAACATTATCGCCTACTTCATAGTCAGTTTCCCGTCTCGCATCTTCCAGCCCCTGCTGACGCAGCAGTACTTTCACTTCTGCCTCATGCAGCGGAACCGGCTTATTCCCTGCGCCAACAAATCCTGTTACCCCTGTTGTATTACGAACAACATACCAGGAATCATCGGTCATAATCATTTCCACCAGAACATATCCCGGAAAAACTTTACGTTTGTTTACTTTAACTTTATCGTTTTTCTTTTCTTCAACATCTTCTGTTGGAACCATAATGCGGAAGATGAACTCTTCCATGTTCATGGATTCAATTCGTTTTTCCAAGTTGGCTTTTACTTTATTTTCGTAACCTGAATAGGTATGAACAGCATACCATCTTTTTTCTTCCATGAAATCAGGCTCCTAACTTAAATTAATAAACCAAAAACATTGCCTATAATTGCATCCGCAACCCAAATCAGAACTGCCATGATAACAACTGCACCCAGTACTACATTGGTGTAGGTAAACAGTTCTTTTTTAGTAGGCCAGTGAACCTTTTTCAACTCGTTCAGAGAGGCTCTGCTAGTTTTTTTGGCTTTTGCAAAGAAACCAACTTTTTTTTCAGGCTGTTTTTCACTCATTCGGCATTCATCCTACCTTACTTAGTTTCTTTGTGAACAGTGTGAGTTTTGCAAAATGGGCAGTATTTTTTTAACTCAATTCTATCTGGATTATTCTTTTTGTTTTTTACAGTGCTGTAGTTACGTCTTTTGCATTCTGTACAAGCCAGTGTAATTCCAACGCGCATTCAAAACACCTCCCAAACGAAATTCTATAAAAAAGGTCATATTTGTACCTATTTTTCACGCCTATCTAGTTTAGCATAATAGCAGTATCCTGTCAACAGCAAAATCAAATTAACCACAAAGAATATTCGCAGTCTTTTTTTAGACTTTAAAATATTCTTTGTGGTTTTCTCCTGTACTTTTTGATATAATGATTATGACTTACATATTATATAATATACCTTTTTCTTTATTTGCGCAAGGAGAATTCTATGCATCTGGATCAACTTCTTCTGGTACTGGATCTTGCTCAGACACATTCCTTCAATCAGACCGCCGAGCGGCACTATACAACACAGCAAAGTGTGTCTTACAGTATCAAACAGCTGGAAAAAGAACTGAATATAAAAATCTTCAACCGTTCCAAAACAGGTGTCTCTTTTACAAAAGAGGGGCAGCATGTTCTGGAATGTGCCCGACAGATGCAGGCTTGCTATCAGGAACTGATGCATAATCTCGGTCAGGTTTCTGAACAGACTGCACCACCGGAAAAGCTTACACTGTACATCTCATCCACTCTGCTTGCAGACAGTATGCCGGCTATCATTAAAACTTTCGGGCAAACCTGCTCTGCAACCAGACTATTCATCAAAGAAGTCTCTAACGAAACCATTGTCCCTGCGCTTTTGAATGGTCATTGTGATATTGCTATGTGGACCGTAAACCATGGTTATCTCGAAAAAACGGTATCACCCGATATGGCAGACCGGCTCTCCCTAAATGTAATTATGCAGGACAATTCAGTGGCAGTGATTTCGCACACTTCGCCGCTGGCTGAAAAAGAGCTGTTATCAATTGATGATGTATCCCATTCAACCAAAACTATTTACGGGGTAGCACCAGTGGACTATTTCGGTAAAGACGCCTCGTCGTATGTTCTGTACAACGATAACAACCTTGCCATTCATCAGCAGTTGGCATCGGAAGATAATACAATCTGCTTCACTTCAGAAATCATGTACCAAAAATTCTTCCCGAAGGAGCGCTTCACTGCACGTCCGTTTGAATATCCAACGCTGCCGTATTATCACATGCTTCTTCGCCGCAAAGACGCACAGCATACAGTTTATGATGCTCTTGACCGCATTATTTCTAAAGAGCTCACAAAACGGACATAACGTTTCGCAAACAAATAAAGGATTCTGATTACAGGGCTGTTTGCCTCATACTCAGAATCCTTTTATTTTTCTTTCACCGTTATTTCATATATTTACTCCGAAAGAATATTCCATCGGCGCCCCCAGTAGCGCAGCCCCTCCACAGCAGCCTCCGTATTCTGTATTTCCAGTTGCCCGATGCAGCTGTTCCACAATTCTTCCGGGATTGCACTCGGCAGACTCTGGAGTGCAATAATCCGATCCAGATAGTTTTCATCCATTAGTTCTTTTAGATCACTTTCAAACTGTTTTCGCACTTTTGGAAGATCATTGCTGCGATTATACCAGTAGGTTTTCTGATAAATCGGCGTGTGCAGCACACCTTCTTCATCCATTTCCTTCACCTTATTATACAGCGATTTTTCATTGGCATTGCACAGAAACGCATACGCCCCTGTCGTTTTGCTCTGATATGCCACACCATAAAAGGTTCTCTCAAAATTATCATGCAGCTGCATTTTTCGCATCATCTGTTTTTTTGTCAGTTTGATCCATTTGCAGAACTGCATATAGCGCCATTCCGGAAGATGTTTTGTTACATAGGCATAATCCACCGCACCTGCAAACAGATACAGTTCTTCCTCATTGAAATAGCCGTCCAGTTCTTCCTGCCATTCCAGCAGAAGTTCTTCTGCCTGTGCATCACCAGGGACCTGCTGTAATTGAATCAATGCTTCAAAATATGCATCTGGAAACTGTTCTTTCAGCTGTTTTGCCAGCTGTAATTTGAAATAAAGAAACAAATCTTCCTGGGTTTCCTCTTTTACAATGGCACGGGTTGTCCACTGCTGCATCGGCGTTAACGTACAGCCTTCCAGCACATGTTCCTCATAGGTTCTCTGTATCAGCAGTTCATCGTCACTCATACTGTACATGCGCTTTCCATTTTCCCGTTTCCACGAATAACCGTATACGGTACAATCCTGTTCAAAGCAGTTCATTTCTGCCAGTTTGTTGACCATTTGCGCACTGCTGACATCACGCAGTGATGTTGTCATATGATTTCCTCCTCCCCTGCCGTCTCATCAAAAGGATAAATGATAATAGCCATCTTTCATTCGGCTGATTTCCACTGGTTTCTGCAGAAAGCTGCTGATAACTTCCGAATTGATTACATCTTCAACCTTCCCGCTCTGATAAACCTGCCCATGCCGCATCAGCATACAGTTATCAAACAGGTCCGGCGAGATTTCCTCAAAATGATGAGTTACATATAAAATCGTGTGCTGCCCTTCATCGGCAATGCCTTTTACAAAGCGTTTCATTTTATGTTTCATAACCACATCCAGCCCGGTCATCGGTTCATCTAACACCATAACCTCCGGCTGCGCCAGAAGCGCACGCAAAATCAGAATATTCTGCCGTTCCCCTTTTGAAAGCCAGCTGTAGGATGCATCCAGACGATCCTGCAGGCCAACACGCTCCAGCAGACGCTTCAATTTTCGCACATGACCGGAAGAAATCGTTCCATCTTCCAGCCCCAGTGTTCCACTTAAACCGGCTAAAGCCAGGTCCATCACCGATTCATTCTGATAAATACGGTCAAAATAAGAGTTGCTGATAAAGCCCATTTTTTTGCGGATATCCAGAATGTTCTGCTCCCGGTAGTTCTCGCCGCGATAAAAAATATCACCATGCGTATAATCCTGATAGCCGGAAAGCATACTCAGCAGCGTTGTTTTGCCACTACCGTTCATGCCCAGAATAATCCAGCGGCTTTTCTCTTCAATTTCCCAATTCACATTTTTTAATAAGAAGCGATTACCCGACTGACAGCCTAGTCCTCTTGTTGTAATGATTGCACCCATTGGTCCGCCTCCTCCAGCAGCTGTTCCAGACGGTCATCCTCGATGGTAGTACACTGCTCCATCGCGTATTCGTTCATATGTACCGGAACCGTCAGCCCTGTCTCATTGGTGAGCCCCAGATAACGCAGCTGCCAGCTTGTAATGTTACATACTTTTGCCACATTCATCTGCAGACGCTGTTCGTTGTCCTCCATATCCGGGAAGTGGTTAAACTGTGTAGCTTCTACAAAGGCTTTTGCGCTGGCATAGGCCTCTTTCTCCACACCATACTCGATTTTCTGACACTGTTCACAATATAATTCAATACGAGCCATCGCCTGTGTATGAAACACAATCTGACGCACATGCAGTTCGCTTCCGCAATAACGGCAGCAGCAGTATTTGGCACGCTGTTTCAGGCGGTCAACACGCAATGATTTTTCTTTTGCCACAATGCAACACTCCTTTAGCATTTTTATTTCCATTGTTTATCGTTTGTTTATTTTTCGATATCCCATTTGTTTTATCGCTCCGCCACATAAAAAACAGGGGAGCACGGATTATCTTCTACAATAATCACATGCTCCCCTTCTCTCTTGCTTATCAAATACTCAATACGTTACGAAATAATTTTTACTTCTCAGATATTCTAATCCCAAGAATCCTCTCAGTTTATGAACGGTCTCATTAACCGAAAATAACAGTAGCCAGAGGCCAACCGATAATCATAAATACTACGAACAGGATTGGCAGAATTTTCAGAGCTGCTTTAGACATAGCACCTGGTGTTACCATTTCCTGAGACATAGCAACTGCAGTTACAGGAGAAGCCGCCGGTGTTGCCAGAGCGAATTCAGAGATGATGAACAGCAGCGCTACCATACCAACAGGGTTCATGCCAACAGCCTGAGCAAAGTTAATCAGGAATGGCATACAGATAACAGTTACGATCATGTTGTTTGCAATATTGGTTAAAATTGTACCGATAACCAGTACAACTGCGATAAACACAATTGGAGGCAGTTTCATAAATGGATAGAACAGTACCGCCATTGCACCGCCGATACCGGTATCAGCAGTTACCATGTAAGTGGACAGCAGCATGATGAAACCTACCATGGTTACCTGACCCCAGTTACACATATGATACAGTTCTTCCAGATTGCCCAGAGGTTTGCCATCTTCGCCTTTGATCAGAGGAACCAGAGCACCCATCATCAGACAGATACCGATTAAGCCGAATTTGTTCAGGAACGGTGTGATAACAGGAATCGATACTACGTTAAATACGTTTAATGCGATAAATGCTACGAACAGGCCCAGAGCGATTTTCTGGTCACGTTTACATTTTGGAATACCGCCTTCCATTCTGTAGTTCGCCAGTGGAGACGCATCTACACGGAATACGAATTTCATCAGAGCAACGAATACAACTGCCATAACGATACCCATAATACCCATCATCAGCATGTACTGAGGAACAGGCATTGGAACATCTGGTAAAGAACCCTGATACATTCTCAGGTAAACCAGACCAGTACCCATGAATGGGAATAAAATCTGACCACGCATCAGCTGATAAGAAACACCCAGGAAGGTGAACAGAACCAGCGGATCATCTTTTTGAACGCCAACCTGTTTGAACATAGCGGTTAAGAAACCACAGAAGATAACGCACATGATGATCGGGTTAAAGGAACCGCACAGCCAAGCTACGATAAATACAACGAAGATAGCCAGGAAGCCTTTCCCTTCGATGAATTTATTGTTAATCAGAGCAACTGCCAGCCAGTTGAATGCACCATTTTTCATAGCTACACCAACCGCACCCATTGCAACGATTAAGCAGACAATAACTTCGTTACCAAAGCTGCCCTGCAGCATTGGACCCCAGCCGATGGTTAAACCCATACCTGCCAGAGCGATAATACTTGGCCATAACATATCAATCATAATCCAGCCGTAAATTGCACCGATAAAGCAGCCTAAGATAGCCATACCCTGCGGTGTAATAGTTAATACGCCCGGAATGAAACGGAAACCAAAACATAATGCTAATACGATTAAATAATGAATAATATTAACTTTTTTCTGTTCCATAATAAATCTCCCCCATTTCGATATTAACTGTAAACAGAAATTAAATTTTACGATACACTATCTATTCTATTGGTTTCAACTCCACAACTGACTCAGTCTGGCCGGATGTCAATCATAAATAATATAAGTTCCAGGAACTCCGGACAGGCCGAAACATATGAGAAACACGAAAACAAATAACAGACA
>DAISWV010000011.1:0-16073 GCA_036826195.1 Peptococcaceae bacterium
TCTGCGGCTGGCAAAGGCACAGGGTGCCCAGATTGCTTCGGGCCTTGGGATGTTTATCTATCAGGGTGTGCTGGCCTTTGAAAAATGGACCGGTAAACAGCCGGATGCATCTTCTATAGAGGGGCAGCTGATTGAGAGGCTGACAAGATGAAAATAGATTTGTTTTATGCAATCATTGCCGCTATCTGGTGGTTTACGGCTTTTCTGTTTATTCAGGATGGTCGGGATATTGCAATCGGTTATATGAATATTGTGGTTGGGACGCTGTATTTCTTTGTATTCTTAAAAGAAAATGCACAGTATTTCAAAGAGTGACAGGAGATGACGTGATGTTTTTTAACGATAACGATGACCGATTTGAAAAAGTTTATACACAAGGTGTAGCCAATGTAATTGAAATCTGGGTAGATAAAGAAACCGGTGTGAATTATCTGTTCCGCTCGGCAGGCTATGCAGGAGGGATTACACCGCTTTTAGATGCAGATGGAAATCCGGTAATTACGCCGGTTGAATAAAATTGAGAAGAAGGTGACAGAATGATTCGTTATTTAGAAGCAGGGGAATCCCATGGCAAAGGGCTGGTGGCTATCGTAGAAGGGCTGCCTGCAGGGATTTCCGTTAATATAGATGCGATAAACCGCCAGCTGGCACGTCGGCAGGGCGGGCATGGCCGCGGCGGCAGAATGAAAATTGAAAAAGATAAAGTGGAAATTATCACCGGGGTGCGCGATGGCAAAACCATGGGTTCGCCGGTAACACTGATGATTCATAATAAAGACTGGGCAAACTGGGAGAATATTATGTCTTCCGACCCTGGTGCGGCGACAGATCAGAAAACTGTGACATTGCCGCGACCAGGGCATGCCGATTTAACCGGCGGTATTAAATATAATCACAAGGATTTGCGCAATATTTTAGAGCGCGCCAGTGCCCGCGAAACCGCCATCCGGGTGGCGGTGGGAGCTCTGGCTCAGAACGTGCTGAAAGAATTCGGCGTGGAGCTCTGGAGTCATGTGGCAAGTATTGGCTCGGTTCAGGCTGAGGTTGATTATACAAAGCTGAACGATGAGTTATATGATACACCGGTATATTGCACCGATAAAGCCGCAGAACAGGCCATGATTGCTGAAATTGATGCCGCTAAAGAAAATGGCGACACTCTGGGTGGTGTTGTGGAAGTTGTGATAAATGGTCTGCCTTTAGGTATTGGCACTTACGTGCATTATGATCGTAAATTGGACGGAAAACTGGCACAGGCTGTTATGAGTATTCAGGCCTTTAAAGGTGTGGAAATCGGAATGGGCTTTGAAGCAGCCCGTGTGCCGGGAAGCCAGGCTCACGATGAGATTTTTTACGAGGCAGGCAGAGGCTTTTATCACAAAACCAACCGCTGCGGCGGTTTAGAAGGCAGCATGACAAACGGCGAGCCGGTAATTGTGCGCGGCGCTATGAAACCAATTCCAACATTATATCAGCCGTTACACAGTGTAGACTTTTTAACCCGTGAAGATGGGCTGGCATCGGTGGAGCGTTCCGATGCGTGCGCAGTTCCGGCAGCGGCCATCGTGATGCAGAATGCGGTGGCATGGACTGTTTTGGAAAGCTTTTTAGAAAAATTCGGCGGCGATAATCTGGACGAAGTAAAACGCAATTACAACAGCTATCTGGATTACGTAAAGGCGGTTATGCAATGAAACAACTGAACAAAAGTCTGATTTTAATCGGCTTTATGGGAACGGGAAAATCTACACTGGGGAAAGCGCTGGCGGAGAAACTTCAGCTAAAGCAGGTAGATTTAGATGATGTGATAGTGCAGGAACAGCAGATGCCGATTAGTGATATTTTTGCAAAATACGGGGAAGAAAAATTCCGTGAACTGGAGCATGATGTTGTGCGCCGGTATGCGGCGCAGTCAGGGCTTGTTATCTCGCCGGGAGGCGGTGCTGTGCTGCGGGCGGAAAATCGCAAAGTTATGCGGGAATACTGTACGGTAATTAGCCCGCTGGCTCGTCCCGAAGTGATTTTAGAGCGTGTAAACCGGGATGCAACAGTGCGGCCGGTACTGGAGGCCTTAAAGCCGGGGCAGAGCAAGCTGGAACGCATTGAGGAAGTATTGGCAGAGCGTATGCCATGTTACCGGGAGGCCGACTTTGTACTGGATACCTCCGATGCCTGCGTGGATGATTTAGTCGCACAGGTGCTGACATGGCTGGAACATGGGGCAGGTGAAAAACAATGAATCTTTTGAAAACAGTGGATGTGGCGTTAGGTGCGCGCAGTTATAATATTGAAATCGGTACTGGACTTCTGGCTCATTGCGGCGAAAAAATAGGTGCGCTGGTAAAAGGCCGACAGGCGGCTGTCATTACCGACAGCAACGTGGGGCCGCTGTATGCTGAAACAGTAAAAAACAGTCTGGAGCAGCAGGGCTTTCAGGTGACTGTGGTAACCATCCTGGCAGGGGAAGCGAGCAAAAGCTGGCAGAATGCCGAGCATATTTTAACTGTTATGCTGGAAAAACATTTTCATCGGGATGCCTGCGTGGTGGCGCTGGGCGGCGGTGTAGTCGGCGACCTGGCAGGTTTTGTGGCCAGTGTGTATCAGCGCGGCATTGCTTTTTTTCAGATTCCAACCTCGCTTTTAGCTCAGGTGGACAGCAGCGTAGGCGGCAAAGTGGCTGTAAATCATGCGCTGGGCAAAAATATGATTGGATCATTTTATCAGCCAAAGCTGGTGTTAATTGATATGGATGCGCTGCAGACACTGGAAGCGCGTCACTGGAAGAACGGTCTTGCTGAAGTGGTGAAATACGGCGTGATTTACGATGCCAGCTTTTTCGCGTATCTGCAAGAGCATGCAGAAGAACTTTTAGCGCGCAGGCTGGAGGTCTCGGCTGAGGTGATTGCCCGCTGCTGTCGTTTAAAAGCGGAAGTTGTGGCACTGGATGAAACCGAAGGCGGCGTGCGTGCCAAGCTTAATTATGGGCATACCATCGGGCATGGTCTGGAGCTGGCCGGACACTATAAAGGCTATCTGCACGGCGAGGCTGTGGCAGTAGGCATGGTGCTGGCGGCTCGCTATGCAGCGGAACAGGGCATGTGTGATGATTGTATCGAAGCTGAGGTGCGCGGGCTGCTGGAGCAGTTCGGTCTGCCGGTAACTGTAGATAAGGCCTTAAATATAGATGCAATTATGGAAGGCATGGCACTGGATAAAAAGGTACAGGATGGGCAGCTTGTTTTTATCTTGCCCGAAGCCATGGGGAATGTTACAATAGTAAAAGGGGTTCCGCAGAGTGCGATTCGTGCGCTTCTGGCAAAGGAACTGGAAGCATAACAGAGGATAGAAGGTGGAAAGATGAAAGCAATTCGTGGTGCACATACAGCCGATGCCAACACAGCGGAGGCTATCCGCAGCTGTACGCTGGAAATGCTTAAAGCTATCATGGAGGAAAACAATCTGCAGACAGAGGACATTGTCAGTGCAACATTTAGTGCTACCCGTGATTTAGATGCGGCTTATCCGGCAAAATTTGCCCGGGAGCTGCCGGGCTGGGATCAGGTTCCGCTGTTTTGTGTGCAGGAGATGTACGTGGAAGGCTCCCTTGCAAGCTGTGTGCGTGTGATGCTTTTAACAGAGCTGGATAAAACTATGCGTGTACAGCATGTATATTTAGGCGGGGCAGAACGTCTGCGTCCGGATTTAAAACGATAATTAATTTTATAGAAAGAGGGAAAATGTATGTATACAACTCGTTTACGTGCAGATAAAATGGCTGCACTGAAAGAAAAGGATTCGGTAAAAAACAAAGTTATCACCATGCTGATGAGCGGCATCACCTACAAGAAAAAAGAACTGGGTCGCGATTTAACCGAACAGGAATGCCTGGATGTTATTGCAAAAGAACTGAAACAGGAAAAAGAAGCGCTGGATATGGCTGCAGGCCGTGAGGACAAAATCGCTGAGCTGCAGGCGGAAATCGCTATTCTGGAAAGCTATCTGCCAAAACAGCTGAGTGCGGAAGAAGTGGCAGAAAAAGTAGCTGCTTTAGTAGAAGCGGCCGGTCTGGAACTGGTAGTAAAAAACAAAGGTATGATTATGAAAACCGTTATGGGTGAGTTGAAAGGCAAAGCCGACGGTAAAGTAATCGGCGCAGCTGTAGATGCTCTGCTGAAATAAGCGAGATAATAAAAATATCAGGCTGCCGTTCTGAACAGAACGGCAGCTTTTTCTATGCTTTTTGCACTTGACAAATACCGGATTTCGTACTATAGTATCCTGCAATGCTATGATTTATCGGGAGGATCACATGAACATTCAGTTATCGGATCACTTCACTTATCAGAAATTAATGCGCTTTACGGCGCCATCCATTATGATGATGATTTTCACATCCATTTACAGTGTGGTGGATGGTATTTTTGTATCCAATTTTGTAGGTAAAACGCCCTTTGCGGCGCTTAATTTTATTTTTCCATTTATTATGCTTTTTAGTGCGGCGGGCTTTATGCTGGGTACCGGGGGCAGTGCGCTGGTGGCAAAAACTATGGGCGAGGGAAAGCGGGAGCGGGCCAATCGTCTGTTTTCGCTCTTTACTTATACGGCAATTGCATCAGGCGTTGTAATCGCCATTGTGGGGATTCTGCTTTTGCGTCCGGCGGCGGCCTTTTTAGGTGCGGAAGGCGAAATGCTGGATTACTGTGTGGCATACGGGCGTATTTTAATGGCCGTTATGCCGGCATTTATGCTGCAGACCATGTTTCAGACTTTTTTTGTAACAGCCGAAAAGCCTGATTTAGGTTTTAAAATTACCGTTGGTGCCGGTATTACCAACATGGTGCTGGACTGGCTGTTTATTGTGGTGTTTCACTGGGGTCTGGAAGGGGCTGCTCTTGCCACAGCCATGAGCCAGGTGGCCGGCGGCGTGATTCCGCTTTTCTATTTTGTGCGGCCAAACAGCAGCCTTCTGCGTTTAACCGGCACAAGCTTTGATGGTCGTGCGATGTTTTTAGCCTGCACTAACGGGGTATCCGAGCTGGTAAGCAATATTTCCATGTCGCTGGTGGGGCTTTTGTTTAACGTGCAGCTGATGGCCTATGCCGGGGAAAACGGTGTGGCGGCTTATGGTATTATTATGTATGTCGATTTTATTTTTCTGGCCGCCTTTATCGGCTATTCTATTGGCAGCTCGCCAGTGGTCAGCTTCCATTACGGGGCCGGTAATACCGATGAGTTAAAAAACTTACTGCGCAAAAGCGTTGTCATTATCGGCATTGCATCGGTGTCTATGTTTGCCATTGCGGAGCTGGCGGCGCGGCCGTTATCTCTGATTTTCGCAAGCTACGATCAGGAACTGCTGGATATGACCATTCACGGGTTCCGCATTTATGCGGTGTCGTTCTTTTTTGTGGGCTTTGCCATTTTTGGCTCGGGATTTTTTACCGCACTTAATAACGGCATTGTGTCAGCCATTATCTCTTTTTTACGCACACTGGTGTTTGAAGTGATTGCGGTCTTAACCCTGCCGCTTATTTTTGGCTTAAACGGCATCTGGTTTGCCATTGTGCTGGCGCGCGGCCTTGCTATTGTCGTAACGTTGTTCTTCTTAGTAAAAAAACAGCCGGAATACCGGTATTATTAACATATACAAGCCTGCTGCTGTGTGTGCTGAAAATATTTCAGACGGAACATGGCGGCAGGCTTTTCCTTTTGTTTCTTTTGCGGTATAATAATTAGTTAAGATGGGGCAGATAAAGGAGGCGACAGGTGTGTTTTTCTGGTTTAACGGCATAACCGTTTATTTAGGGTTTGATTTGAATCAGTGCCACGAAACCGTCGAGTTTTTAAAAGCAAACGGTGTAAAATTCAAAAGGCGTATGCATAATATGAATCCGCGCGGCCGGGGGCATACCGGTGTATTGCGTCCTGAATTCAGCGTGCAGTACGAAGTGCGCGTGTCCAGAAAAGACGCAGAACTGCTTGGCTATCTGAAACGGAAGGACTGAGGTTTATGACTTTCGGCTGGAAAAAGGGTCTGCTGATTTCGGTGCTGCTGCTGATGATATGCTGTTCAGGCTGCCAAAATGACCCTGCATATACGCAAGATAGTCTCATGGAAATGATTCAGAAGGAGTTGAATGTGACCGGAGAACTTCAATACGGGGCAACTTGCGGGAAAGCCAGGCTGGGAAATGACAATGCTGTAATCTGGTATTATACCACTGGAAATGAACAGAAAAATGTTTATATTCCTGTGGAAGTGCAGGTAGTGGGAGAGGCTCGTTACAAGTTTGTGAGCTTTCTGGAAACCACAGAACCGGCACAGGACATCGTGACTGCCGACTGGCAGAATGGCTGCTGTATCTTTGTAAATAATCCGGAATGTGTTACAGTTGAAGTAACAAAGAATGAGCATGTATGGAACGAATACAATGACCATGCAATTTATCCAATGATTTATTATTATGATGGTTTGGTATCCTGTCGATATCTGAATTCTGAAGGAAATGACGTAAAGTAAGTGACAGATTATTATTTTGGAAGGACTGAATAGCTATGTCAGCAGAGCTGGGGATGTTTTTCTATTATTTTAATATTTTTATAGACACAGCATTTTTACTTGCGTTTGTCTGTATGATTATATATTTGAGAAAAGATTAACGATATAGAAAGGGGTTATTTCGATGAATTATCAGTTAGAAGTGGAAGATAAGAATGCATATTTAGCAGCCAGTGAATACATGGACTGGAAGCATCCGCTGATTCAGGCAAAAGCGGCAGAGCTGTTCCGTGATGATATGAGTGAAGTGGAAAAAATCAAGGCGGCGTTCACCTTTGTGCGTGACGGGATTCCGCACACCGGGGATATCGGCGGTCATGATATTGCCCACAATGCGGTGGAGGCACTGGAACAGGGCCATGCGGTGTGCTATGTAAAATCTATGCTGCTGGCGGCATTACTGCGCAGCCAGGGTATCGCGGCAGGGTTATGCTATCAGAGACTGGCGCGCGCCAACGACCATATTATTCATGCGCTGAATGGCATTTATCTGCGTGATATGCAGAAATGGGTGCGTGTGGATGCCCGCGGCAATCTGCCGGGCAAAGAAGCGGAATTTTACATCGATGCGCCGGATAAGGAACAGCTGGTATTCCATGTGCGTGCAGAGATGGATGAAGTAGATTATCCAACCATTTATGCAGAACCGCCAAAAGCTACCACCATTGTGTTAGAGGAAAACACCGACTGTGCTGAAGTGCTGAAATGCAAACTGCCGGAACGGTTATAGAATGGAGATTTAGCGATGGCAAAGACGAAACAGACAGTTGTGGCGGAACCCGAGCAGGAGGTAAAAAAGACACAGCCTAGACCGACCAAAAAAGAAAAGAAAGAGAAAAAGGCGCTAGCCGAAGCCCGTAAAAAGGAGATGGCGCAAAAACGGTTTCGTTATACGGCTCTGGCACTAGTGCTGGCCGGCGGTGCGGTTGCGGTGAACTTTGGTTTTAACTCTTATTATGGAACCGATTTTTATGAGTGGATTCAGATTGGATGCTTTTTGATGATGGGAACAGCCGGCGGTGTTATGATGTTTGGCTCGAAATATGAAGAAACCGAAAAGCAGCAGCGAAGCAAACGAACCACAGGTCTTGTATTTGTGGTAATTGCGCTCGGGGTGATTATGTCTGAACTGGTACAGATCTTTATGAAATAAACAGATACAGGAGGCATGGAAATGGCAACAGTAATTAAAAATGAGGCAGTCGGCAAAGATTTTTATCTGCTGAAAGCCTCCGGCACATACAATGCGAAAATCGGGCAGTTCTGCATGCTGCGCGCGTGGGATGAATATCCGGTATTATCCCGTCCAATCAGTATTTTTGACTGCGACGAGGAAGGCATCAGCTTTTTATATAAAGTGGTAGGGCAAGGCACGGAGCTGTTAGCAAAGCTGGAACCGGGCGATGCGATTGATGTGCAGGGGCCTTATGGCAACGGCTTCCCGGAAGTAAAAGGGAAAATTGCTCTGGTGGGCGGCGGTATCGGTGTGGCACCGCTTTATTACACCGCGAAGGTGCTGAAAGCGCAGGGCAATGCAGTGGATTTATATTTAGGCTTTAATGATGAGGCTCTGTTACAGGAGAATTATGAAAACGTATGTGACAAACTGACTGTGAATATCGGGGGCTATGTGACCGATGATATCAATCCGGCAGAGTATGAATATATTATGACATGCGGGCCGCATATTATGATGAAAGTGCTGAACGATAAAGTAAAAGGCACCGGCGCAGAGCTTTATGTATCCATGGAAAACCGTATGGGCTGCGGTGTGGGTGCGTGTCTGGTATGCAGCTGCAAAACAAAAGACGGCAACAAAAAAGTGTGCAAAGACGGGCCGGTGTTTAAAGCGGAGGAGGTTTTTACCGATGAAGAGTAGATTACAGGTGGAATTTGCAGGAGTTCCGTTTAAAAATCCTGTGGTAATGGCATCGGGCACCTTTGGGTTTGGCCGTGAATACGCTGAGCTGTTTGACATCGAAAAGCTTGGCGGTATTTCCTCTAAAGGGCTTACGTTAAATCCGCGCAGCGGGAACGAAGGCATCCGTATCTGGGAAACGCCATCGGGCATTATGAACAGTGTAGGCCTGGAAAATCCGGGCGTGGAAGGCTTTATTCAGAAAGATCTGGACTGGGTAAACAGTCTGGATGTGGTAAACGTGGTAAATGTGGGCGGTCACAGCATAGAAGATTATGTACAGGCGGTGGAACGCTTAAACGACGTGCACCTGGATCTGTTGGAACTCAATATCTCCTGTCCAAACGTAAAGCAGGGCGGTATGAATTTTGGCGTGAAAACAGAGCTGGCTGCAGAAGTGGTGCGTACCATCCGCAAAGTGTGCAAACATAAATTAGTGGTAAAGATGTCTCCAAACGCAGAGAATATTGTGGATTTGGCTAAAGCCTGCGAAGCAGAAGGGGCTGACGGTTTGTCGCTGGTAAATACCTTCCTGGGCATGGCTATCGACATTAACAAACGCAAACCGGTATTCAACAATGGTTATGCAGGTTTATCCGGTCCTGCTATTAAACCGATTGCATTACGCATGGTGCATCAGGTATGTAAAAATGTACAGGTGCCGGTTATGGGTTTAGGCGGCATCAGCACCTGGCAGGATGCCATTGAGTTTATTATGGCCGGCGCTACGGTGATTCAGGTTGGTACAGCAACCTTTATGAAACCGGAAAAAGCACTGGATATCATAGCTGGCATGGAACGCTACTGCGAGGAAAACGGAATTCAGAATTTATCTGAAATCCGCGGGATTGTATAAGAAATCTCTACGCATACTGTATAAGCGTCATGTTACGGTATAACAGTTTTATATGAAAAATTGCCGCTGGGTAATGCCTTGTTTCATTCCGTTAAGCCTTAGAAGGAATGCAGACAGGGCATTTTTTCTTATGAAGCAAAAAATAATAGAAAGATAGAAAGAAGGAGCATATTTATGGCGTGGGTATATTTATTTTTTGCAGGCATCCTGGAGGTTGTGTGGTCCAGCTGTCTAAAACTATCACATGGTTTTACGGTATTGCCGTATTCCATCGGCACATTAATCGGGATGCTGTTCAGTTTTCTGTTTCTGGCGCAGGCTACCAAGGTGCTGCCGCTGGGAACATCGTATGCCATCTGGACGGGCATTGGGGCTTTAGGTGCTGTGATTGTGGGGATTCTGCTGTTTAAGGAGCCGTTTACAGCGCAGCGTATCTTTTTTGCAAGCCTGCTGTTAATTGGAATTATCGGGCTGAAAGCAACTTCCGGGAGCTGAGTGAAGGGTTTCTGCTGCACCATAAAAAACAGGTTCGCTTTGGATTAATCCGAAACGAACCTGTTTTTTTATAATCGTATTTTTGATTATGGTGTGTTTAATTCTACCTGGATGCGAACCGGGTTATGGTCGCTCCACGCAAACTGGTAATCTACGGTTTCGACCTGATGCAATGTTACATTAGGAGAAAGGATAAAACCGTCGATGACATAAAACTGGTTATTATCCAGATTTTCTGCATCGTATGGATGATTTAACAAACGGGAGGTCGGTACGCTGTCGTCGGTGACATACTGCCAGCCCTCCGGCAGAATCGAGGCGTCAATTACCGCAGGCATAAAGTGTTTGGTTTCTTTCAGCGGATATAAATTCGGATTGACACCAGGCAGCATGGAGTTAAAATCGCCGCCGGCAATCACATAATTGCCTTTTGCGTATTCTTCGTTTAGAAGCTCTACCAGTTTCGCGGTCTGTTTTGCCTTGCCTTCACCGTCATCGTAGGCTTCCAGATGGAGGTTGATTAAAACAAGCTCTTTATCAGTGTTTTCCAAAGGCATTCGTTCCACTAACAGGCAGCGTTTCAGCTGGAATGCGCTGACCGGCCACTTGAAAGAGCTGTCAAAACCAATACGCGCTGCGTAATCAGCCGGGAAACTGTTCAGCGTGCATACGCCGGATTCCACATGGCCGATTGGCGGCAGCGGATAAGGAATAAAGGATACATTGAAATTGTAGGCAAAGGCTGCCTGCATACTGTGCTTTTCATCCAGAGCTGTTTTTATGGCATCCGCCTGATCAATGTGATAGGATCGACGGGAATTGATATCCACTTCCTGCAGCAGGTAGATATCGGAATCCAGCTGTACGGCCTGGGCAGTCAGATGGTCTACGGTATTCTGCACATAGGCTTTGCTTTCCGGGTTTACGGTTTTACCACCGTCCATAAAAAAGTCTGATGCCGCATCCAGCCCGCCGTAACCAATATTCCAGCTGGTGACGGTAAAAGGCTGATTGCATGCAAGTGTTTTTTCGGCCTGTCCGGTAAGGGTGATTTCTTCCTCTGGTGCCGGTTTATATTCCGATGCCAGCAGAATGCCGATAGCAGCCGCAAGCAGAAGCAGCAGCACACTGATGGTTAGGCCGACCTTTTTGCATATAGATGTTGTTTTTGGTTTCATAGGCAGTTCCTCAATACAATATGATATAATGGAATTATAAAATTCTATCTTCAGACATTATACCATTCTTTCCGAATTTGTGTTATACTATCTACAAAATATAGTAAAAAAATAGTAGACGTGATAAGTAAGGGGGACATCTTAATGAATCTGGAGCAGTTTCGTTATATAAAAGCGGTCGTGCAGTGCCATTCAATTTCCAAAGCTGCCAAGCAGCTGTTTTTAACCCAGCCAACTATCAGCAATGCCATTCATAATTTTGAAGAGGAAGTGGGTTACAAAGTGTTTCGCCGTTCCAATCAGGGTGTAGAACTGACGGAAGACGGGGAAAAACTGATGGGCTCTATAGATATTATTCTGAACGAAGTGGATAATATCCGCAATGCGAAAACCGGCGGTGACTATATTAACGGGGATGTATATGTAGATGCGTCGCCTACTATCTGCAGCACCATTATGCCAAAGGTGATTATTGCCTGCAAACAGGCGTATCCAGGCATTACAGTGCATGTAAAAGAGACGTTTCCGGATAAAAGCATGACATCTCTATTGGCCGGTATGGCCAATATCAGCCTGACATCCTTTGTTGGTGTGGATAAATTTAAAAATCTGCAGGCAAGCCTTGGCGTGCGCAATTTTGAGGCGGAGCATCTTTTGACCGAAAATTTTGTACTGTATACCGGCAAGGATAATCCATTGGCAGCTGAAGAGGCTGTGGAGGTGCTGGATACCTACGATTACCCGTGGATTATTCAGCAGGAAAACAGCTATGAAGAAAACTGCATGGTTCTGGGTGAGGATGAAATCTGCCCGAACAGCATTATCACCTTTCAGGATAAAGACAGCGTAAAACAGGCCGTTGCCGCCAATCTGGGCGTAGCCGTTATGGCAAGCTCCTTTGCCGGTGAAGAAGACCCGTATGTAACCGCAGGGCTGATTCATCGCGTGGGCTTAACCGATGTGCAGCTCAATACCATGCACGTGCTGGTGACACCAAAAAAACGCAAATTCAGCACAGTGGAGCGATGCTTCTTAGAGGAACTGAAAAAATTCTATCGAAAACTTCAGAAAACAGAACAGGAATAAAACATAAAATGCCGGGCATACATCTGCCCGGCTGTATTAATTTTGTGCTAATTTTCACGCAGAAAAAGGAAATTGAAGTGAAAATCCAGAATATATCAGACAAAAGAATTTTCTAAAAATATTTCGTGAACAGACAGGTGATTTGATTTGGGACATTTGGCAACTTTAATTTCGGACCTTGCACTGCTTCTGGTGGTGGCAGGGGCAACGACGCTTCTATGTAAAAAAATAAATCAGCCAACCGTAATCGGCTACATTCTGGCCGGGTTTCTGATTGGTCCGGTGGTTAGTTTTATTCCAACTATCGGGGATGCGGCTAATATCAACCTGTGGGCGGAAATTGGGGTTATATTCCTGATGTTTAGCCTGGGGCTGGAGTTCAGCCTGCATAAGCTGCTGACCGTAGGTACTACCGGTATTGTTGCGGCGCTTCTGCAAATCGGCGGTATGATGATTTTAGGTTACGTAGTCGGGATTTTAATGGGTTGGAGCACCATGGACAGCTTATTCCTGGGCGGGATGCTTTCAATGTCATCCACTATGATTACTATTAAAGCCATCGAGGATTTAGGCTTAAAAGAGAAAAAATTTACCAAGCTGGCTATCGGCACCTTGGTAATTGAAGATATCGTGGCAATTTTTCTGATGGTAATTCTGTCAACCATTTCGGTCAGCCAGGGGGTTGGCGGTATGGAACTGGTGGCTACCATTATGAAACTGATGATGTACCTGGTGGTATGGCTGCTTCTTGGGATTTATCTGATTCCGTCCTTTTTACAGAGAACACAGAACCTGATGAACAATGAAACCCTGCTGGTTGTGGCACTGGGCATTTGTTTCGGTATGGTATGGCTGGCGGATGTTATCGGGTTTTCGTCGGCTCTTGGTGCATTTATGGCCGGTTCTATTATGGCTGGCACCATTCACGGGGAGCGCATCGAGCATCTGGTTAATCCGTGTAAAGATTTATTCGGCGCGGTATTTTTTGTATCGGTGGGGCTGATGGTAGTGCCGGCTATGCTGGTGGAATATTTTGTACCGATTCTGATTCTGACAGTGGTAACCATCGTTGGCAAAATGGTGCTGCTGGTAGCCGGCATGATGATTGGCGGCGAGGATCTGGAAACCTCCATGTACGGCGCTATGAGCCAGACACAGATTGGTGAGTTCTCCTTCATTATTGCAACGCTGGGCACCAGTCTTGCTGTTACCAGTGACTTTCTGTATCCGGTTATTGTTGCGGTATCGGTGGTAACAACCTTTACTACCCCGTTTTTCATTAAAAGTTCCGACGGTGCATGCCGTTTTCTGAAAAAGGTAACGCCGCAGGGTATTCAGAATCTTGTGGAACGCTACCGGGCGGCTCGCAGTGAGGTGCGCGATGATGAAAAAGATCAGGACTGGAAACTGTTCTTAAAAGGGTATGTATCTACATTTTTCATTTACGGGATTCTGCTGCTGGTGATTAGCGAAGCAGGGCGGCTGCTTATTTATCCGGCACTGGCTGAGATGCTTCCAAATGCCACACTGGCTGCATCTCTGACCTGCATTCTGATTTATATTGTAATGGCTCCGCTTTTGCCGCCGATGATGATTTTCCGTAGAAAATACTTTACAGCTTTGTGGCTGAAAAACTTCGCCAACCATCTGCCGCTTATGGTGCTGATTATTCTGCGTACCGGTGTAACATTATTCCTGGCTGTGCGGCCGTTATATCAGCTGTTCCATGTGCCTCGGTGGATTCTGCTTTTAGTGGCAGTTCCTCTGGTGATTCTGATTTCACGTTCCGACTGGATGATTGGACGTTATCTGGAAATGGAGGCGCGATTCTTATCCAACTTTAATGAAAAGAAACTGCAGGAACTAAAAGAAAAGGGAAAAGACAAAGGGCATGCCTGGCTGGACGAACAGGTGCAGGTTGCTGAATATATCTGTACATCGGGCAATGCCGCCTGTGATATGGAGCTGAAAGAACTGCAGTGGGGCCGTATGTGGCAGGTTAATGTTATTAAAATTGTCCGTGGTAAAAAGCACATCAACATTCCGGAAGGCGATGAAAAGCTTCATGCCGGCGACCGGCTTTATCTTCTGGGCACGGCAAAAGCACAGGAAAACTTCAATTTGTTTAACGAACAGCGCAACCTGCTGCTGGAAGGCGAAAACGACAATGTTTCCCTGCATGCCTTTATCGACAGCCAGGATGGGCTTACAGAAGAGCAGCAGCTCTTTAGCTATGCAATACCGGTAAAACGGGGCACGCCGTTAGCAGGATGCAGTGTGCGTGATTCGGGTATTAAATCCAGATGGAAAGCCTATCTGGTGGGTGTGGAGCGCAACATGATGCCGATGATGAACTTAAATGCCAACTTTATTCTGAATGCCGATGACCTTTTATGGGTGCTTGGCTCGCAGAAAATGGGCGAACAGCTGGTGAAAAACGAAATGCTGTAAAATTAAGAAACAACTGTTTTATATGAAAGCGATATCGAACAACTGCGTCGGTATCGCTTTTTATATTGTGTAAAATGACAAGCTGTGATATACTTTTGAGAAAGTAAAATGAAAAGAGGTGCAGCTTATGGGAGAGGCGGTTTATCGCTGGAAAGCGTTTGCATTTTATGACTACAGAGGAATCGAAACCTATCTGGAAACGATGGCGCAGCAGGGGCTTCAGCTTGAAAAACGGCAATGGGGATTGTGGAAGTTTCGAAAGGCTGAACCGAAATACTGCCGCTATGAAGTGGTATATACACGGTGGGAAAATATGAAACCCAGTGAGCGAACCATACAGGAGGAGCGCATAGCGGAGGGCCAGTGGCAGCGTACTGCCGGCTGGAAAGAGGCTCAGATTTATACTTCGGCAGTTGATAATCCCTGTTCCATAGCTGTGTCAGAAACGGCAAGGCTGGAGGCACTCCATCGCAATGCAGGGGCCAACGTGCAGGTTTCCGGTATACTGCTGGCAGTCGTAGCCATGGCTGTATTGATATCCAGAGTGAGAGATGCAATGCATAATCCGGTGAATATGCTTTCATCCAATATAGAGCTCTCGCTGATGCTGTTATGGCTTGCAGTTGTAATTTTGAGCGTAACACAGGTTTTCGAATATCGCCACTGGAAAAAACAGATGACAGAACTGGTACAAGCGGGCGGTGTGTGCCCGCCGGCTTCGGGTGTATATCGCAGAGTGTTTCAGGCACAGCAGATTATGGTGTGGGGTATGGCTCTTGTGATGCTGGCTGCTTTCTGGATGGATGGCGGAGCGCGTACGATTGTTCTGTTTGGGACGATGTTTCTGGTTTTGAGCGCCGGGTTTGGAATTACGGATATCATTATGAAAAAATGCTGGAAATCGATGAGTGCGGTTCGCATCAGCCGGGGCATTGTTGCCGGTGCGCTGGTGTTTTCTATGTTTTACTGGGTTGGCTATGTGGATGATTTCTTGTTTCCTAAAAATGAGGATGCAGAACTGGTGGCTGTGGGTGATACTCTTTATCCGGTTTATGATGACGCCATGCTGATTACACTGGAAGAACTGGATAAAGTAACAGAAGGGGCTGTTTATACACAGGAAGTGAAAGAGAAAGAAACCTTTCTCGTGAAACGTATACTGGCGCAGCAGGCAGCGGTGCCATATTTTCAGGAGAATGTCTCCGAGTTCAGCTATGAGCTGGTGGATGTAAAGGCTGGTTTTTTATATAATGCCTGTCTGGAGTCCTGCAAAGAGCGGTTGAGTCGGCACACAGTACATGGGTTTCTGTTTAATTCGGATTTTCAGAGTTTTTTTGATGATAGCAACAGAACTCGAGCATATAACAGTCTGGAAATTCCGGATGCTGGAAACAATGTGACAGTGTATAAGCTGTTCTGGACAGAGAAAGATGCTGCATACGGCTATCTGTTTTTGTGGCCGGAGCGAATTGTATCGGTGTGTATGACCGAACAGGCGGATGCTGTGCATCTGGCAAAAATGACGGAAGC
>DAISWV010000012.1:0-15936 GCA_036826195.1 Peptococcaceae bacterium
CCCCTGTAAAAAGAGCTCCTGTCGGTGTTAATTTTTATGATTTGGTTTGCCAAAGTTTCGGCACAGTTCATCGTTATCTTTGCTGCGTTTCATACCGTCAAGCAGCGTTTCGGTCGCTTCTGCGGTATCCAGATTGCTGAAGGCTTTACGCATCTGCCACACGGTGGTCAGTTCTTTTTCACTGAGCAGCAGGTCTTCTTTTCGTGTACCGGAGCGTTTAATATCCAGAGCCGGATATATACGGCGCTCTGCCAGTTTGCGATCTAAAATCAGCTCCATATTGCCGGTGCCTTTAAATTCTTCAAAGATAACCTCATCCATACGGCTTCCGGTTTCCACCAGTGCTGTGGCCAGAATGGTCAGGCTGCCGCCTTCCTCCACATTGCGTGCCGCACCGAAAAAGCGTTTTGGCTTATGCAACGCACTAGGGTCTACCCCGCCGGACAATAATCGTCCGCTTGGCGGCATAACCAGATTATATGCTCGTGCTAAACGAGTAATGCTATCCAGCAGAATGATTACATCTTTTTTTGATTCTACTACACGCTTTGCCCGTTCCAGTGTCAGTTCCGCCACTTTTACGTGGTTTTCCGGCGGTTCATCGAAGGTGGAACTGATAACTTCCACTTTTACAGAGCGCTCAATATCAGTCACTTCCTCCGGTCGTTCATCAATGAGCAGAATAATAATCTCCACTTCCGGATTATTTTTTGCGATGCTGTTGGCCACCTGCTTAATCAGTTCCGTTTTGCCGGCTTTCGGCGGTGCCACAATGAGACCGCGTTGACCTTTTCCCAGCGGTGCTACCAGATCAATCATTCGCACAGCATGAGCATCCGCTACCGTTTCCAGTTTCAATCGTTCTTTTGGATAAATCGGTGTCAGCCCGTCAAAATGAAGCCGTTCCGGCGACAGATTCGGGTCATCGCCGTTTACTTTTTCTACACGCAAAAGCCCAAAGTAGCGCTCATTTTCTTTTGGTTTGCGGCTCCAGCCCTCTACCCGGTCACCGCTGCGCAAATCAAATTTACGAATCTGCGACTGTGATACATAAATATCATCATAACTCGGCGTATAACCCAGCGGACGTAAAAAGCCAAAGCCCTCCGGCAGAATATCCAGAACACCGCTGGCCCATAGCTGCCCTTCCCGCTCTTTCATCGTAGAGCTTTTAGCAATCTCAAAAACCAGTTCTGCTTTGCGCAGCTTTGAGTAGTAAGGAATCTCCAGTTCACGTGCAATCCGGTAGAGCTCTACCATCGTCTTGCCTGCTAAATCCTCTTGTTTATAAGACAAACAGATTCCACCTTTTCATTTAAAATCCCGTTGCGCTAAATTAGTACAACGGGATTTTGTTTTATAGTTCTTATTTAATCTTTACGTAAGAAGGTTTTTTATCATAATCATGGTACGCTTCAATGAAACGAACTGTGCCAGTTACACCGCGCATTACAACAGTATGGGTAATCGCGTGTTTGTCAGTGAAACGCACACCGTTTAACATATCGCCCTTTGTTACACCGGTAGCAATGAAACATACGTCATCGGTGCTCACCAGGTCATCCAGTGTCAGCACTTTGTTTACATCATCAATGCCCATGTCATGTACACGTTTTACTTCTTCATCATTTTCCGGTACCAGACGGCCCTGCATATCGCCGCCCATGCATTTAATCGCAGCCGCTGCGATAACACCTTCCGGAGCGCCGCCTTTGCCCATCATCATATCAATACCTTCGGTACCAAAGCTGGTTGCAATAACCGGAGACACATCACCGTCAGAAATAAATTTGCAGCTTGCACCCAGTTCGCGAGCGGCTTTTACAATATGCTGATGACGTTCGCGATCCAGCAGAACGATAGTCAGGTCACTTGGGTCTTTGCCCAGTGCTTTCGCAACGTTTTCCATGTTTTCTTTTGGGGATTTGTTGATATCAATTGCACCTTTTGCTTTTGGACCAACTACAATTTTGTCCATATACATATCCGGTGCATGCAGCAGACCGCCTTTTTTTGCGATTGCCATAACCGCAATTGCACCGTTCATATTTTTTGCTGTCAGATTGGTGCCTTCCAGAGGGTCAACCGCAATATCTACTTCTACGCCGCCTTTCCCTACTTTTTCACCGATATACAGCATTGGCGCTTCGTCCATTTCACCTTCGCCAATTACAACAGTACCATCGATTGCTACCGTGTCGAACATTTTGCGCATTGCTTCTACCGCTGCGCCATCAGCGGAATTTTTTTCACCTTTCCCAATCCAGTGAGCACAGTTGATTGCTGCTGCTTCTGTTACACGTGCAAATTCCAGTACTAAACTTCTATCCATAAGACTTGTTGCCATAATGACTGATTCCTCCAAGAATATGATTCAAGTATGATTATTTACGTTTTGCCCAGTCTGCTTCAAATTTTGCAATACCCAGGTCGGTTTGCGGATGAGATACCATCTGTTTCAGCACTTTAAACGGGATGGTTGCGATATCTGCACCAATCAGAGCAGCCTCTGTCACCTGCCGCGGGCTGCGGATGCTGGCCACAATAATTTCCGTATCATAACCGAAATTACTGTAGATAGTCTTGATTTCTTCAATGAGCACCATACCATCCTGGCCGATATCATTGAGACGGCCCACAAATGGACTCACAAATGTCGCACCGGCTCTTGCCGCCAGAATAGCCTGATTAGCTGAAAAACACAAAGTTGCATTGGTTTTTATCCCTTCCGTCTTCAGCTGTTTAATAACACCAAGACTTTCAGCAGTAATCGGCAGTTTGATTACGATATTCTCATGCAGTTTCGCCAGTTCGCGAGCCTCCTGCAGCATGCCATCTGCATCTGTGCTCAATACCTCCACACTAATCGGGCCACCAACCAGTTCACAGAAATAAGTCACCCGTTCCAGATAATCGCCGCCTTCTTTTGCTACCAGCGACGGATTTGTCGTAACACCACTAATGACACCCATTTTCACTGCTTCTTCCACTTCCGCCTGATTAGCGGTGTCAAGAAATAATTTCATGTTTGTCATGCCTCCTGTTCAGAACAGTTTCCCTGCTGCTTTGTTATGTCAATCGCAGATTCGGCTTTTTTATTTATAGAAAGCTTCTTACAGAGCTTTACCTTCCGAACCCAGTACATTTTTAATTTTGTGTGCAACTACCGCTTTTACATTTGCACGGCCAACTTTCAGATATTCACGTGGGTCAAATGCTTCCGGTTTTGCAAATAAGGTTTCACGCACACCAGCTGTCATAGCCAGACGCAGGTCGGAGTCGATGTTGATTTTGCATACTGCACTTTTTGCAGCCTGACGCAGCATATCTTCCGGAATCCCGATTGCATCTGCCAGATTACCGCCATTTGCCTGAATGATTTTTACATATTCCTGAGAAACGCTGGATGCACCGTGCAGAACAATTGGGAAGTTTGGCAGACGGCGTTCGATTTCTTCCAGAATGTCGAAACGCAGCATCGGTTTCTGGCCTGGTTTGAATTTGAACGCGCCGTGGCTTGTGCCGATTGCGATTGCCAGAGAGTCAACGCCAGTACGGCTTACAAATTCTTCTACCTGTTCAGGCTGGGTGTATTTTGCATCTTCTGCGCTAACATTTACATCGTCCTCGATACCAGCCAGCTGACCCAGTTCGCCTTCTACCACAACGCCGTGAGCATGAGCATATTCTACTACTTTTTTAGTAACAGCGATATTTTCTTCAAAAGAATGATGAGAACCGTCAATCATAACGGATGTGAAGCCGCCGTCGATGCAGGCTTTACAGATTTCAAAATCTGCACCGTGGTCTAAGTGCAGTGCAATTGGAATGTGACTCTGTTCCAGCATAGCTGCTTCTACCAGTTTCACCAGATAGTTGTGATTTGCATATTTTCTTGCCCCGGCAGATACCTGCAGAATCAGTGGAGAATTCAGTTCCCCTGCTGCTTCTGTGATCCCCTGAATCAGTTCCATATTATTTACATTGAATGCACCTACTGCATAACCACCTTCGTAGGCTTTTTTAAACATTTCAGTTGTTGTTACTAATGCCATGATAGATTCCTCCTAAAATTTTTTCACCTAACGGTTATTATATCATATATTTTCTCCGTTGTCTTTTTCGCAATTGCTTTTTCCCGTAATTTTGATAGAATTATTTTAATAACTATGACACTTTTTTATCATACAGGACATGAATGGAGGTTTTTTATATGAAAACATTAATCATCGGCGGGGTTGCCGGCGGTGCATCGGTAGCAGCCCGACTGCGCCGACTGGATGAACAGGCGGAAATTATTATTCTGGAACGCGGCGAATATATCTCATTCGCAAACTGCGGTCTGCCTTATTACATCGGAGATGTCATCACAAAAAAAGAATATCTGGTATTGCAGACGCCACAAAGTTTTGATGCTCGTTTCCGTGTAGAGGTACGTACTTTTTCGGAGGCTGTTGCGATCAATCCGGATAAAAAAACAGTCACTGTAAAAAATCTGCGCACCGGCGAAAGCTATGAGGAAAGCTATGATAAACTGGTACTCTCTCCAGGGGCCGAACCAATTCGCCCATCTTACGTTCCGGCAGAAAGCGACCGCATTTTTAAACTTCGCAACATTCCCGATACTTACAAAATTAAAGACTACATCACTGCAAAACAGTGTAAATCTGCTATTGTAATCGGCGGCGGCTATATCGGCCTTGAAATGGTGGAAAATCTTCGCCGCACCGGCATGGAAGTGACTCTGCTGCAGCGCTCCAACCAGGTATTGCGTAATACACTGGACTACGACATGGCCTGTCTGATTCATAAAGAGCTGAAAAAACAGGGCGTACAGATTCATTTCAATCAGGCAATCACTGCCGTAGAGCAGGAAGGCAGCACCATCTGTGTAAAAAATGCTGAAGGCCAGACCTACTGCGCCGATATGCTGATTCTTTCTATTGGCGTTTCCCCTGAAAGTGACCTTGCCCGCAATGCAGGGCTTGCTGTTGCTGAAAACGGCTGTATTAAAGTAGATGAGCACCTGCGCACCAGTAATGAGGATATCTATGCACTGGGCGATGCCATCGAAGTTACACATTTCGTCAGCGGCTTAAAAGCGCATATCCCGCTGGCCGGGCCTGCTAACCGCCAGGGCCGTATTGTAGCAGATAATCTGGCCGGAATTGACAGCATCTACAAAGGTACACAGGGTACTGCTATCTTAAAATGCTTTGATTTAACTGCTGCCGGCACCGGCCTGACTGAAGCCGCCGCAAAAGCAGCAGGTTTTGATTATGAAAAAGTATATGTATTCCCGATGTCCCATGCCACCTACTATCCAAACGCATGTGAAATCAGTATGAAGGTACTGTTTACGAAAGACACCGGCCGTATTTTAGGTGCTCAGCTTATCGGCAAAGACGGTGTGGACAAACGCTGTGATGTTCTGGCAACTGCAATCCGCGGCAATATGACCATGTACGATTTAGTACATCTGGAACTGAGCTATGCACCTCCGTTTTCTTCTGCAAAAGATCCTGTAAACATTGCAGGGCTGGCAGCGGAAAACATTCTGACAAACAAAGTGGACATCTTCCATTACCATGATATTGCAGATTTAAATCAGGAAGAAGTAACTCTGCTGGATGTACGCACTATCAAAGAATACGGCAAAAGCCACATCCCGGATTTCATCAATATTCCGTTAGACAGTCTGCGCAATAATCTGGATAAACTGGACAAATCCAAACCAGTATATGTGACCTGTCTGGCAGGGCTGCGAAGCTATATTGCCTGCCGTATTCTGATGCAGAACGGTTTTACATGTAAAAGCCTCTGCGGCGGTTATGAAATTTACTGCAATGTGAATCAGGTTTAAATCATACGCTCCTTCGTGTACCGGCACAGAACCCAGTGCCGGTACACTTTTTTATTTGAGTTTCGCCTTTAACGTACCACTGCTTTCCAGATGATTATATTGGCTTAAATCATCCGCAGAAGTCACTACAATCTCCCATATTCCAGGCTGCGGCAGAATAGCTCCGACTGCATCACTGACAACAAGTTCCTCATTGTAAGATGCCCCCAGATACGGACTCTGATCCATCAGCACTCCATCCGGACTGTACAGGCTGATATAGCAGCGACCCATAGCTATCACATGCTCCATAGAGTTTTGCGGCATCTGCTGCTCTACCTGTAAGACAGCAGACAGTTCTGCACTTCCAGACGGCACTTCCACATACCACGATTGGCTCTGCCCTTGCGGCACTGTGAACGTCCATAGCAGCCGGTCATCTTTTGTATATACAAGGCGTTCTTCTTTCAGCCCATTCCGAGGTAAAATCCTTTCACTATGCTGCGGAAGCTTTCCCAGATACAAGGCTCCGTAGCCCTGTTCGGAAGCAGAAGCCCCAATATCTTTCGCCCATCTGCTCAGCTGATTTTTCAGCTGTTCCACTGACAGAGAAAGCCCCTTCTGCTCAGATGCCTCTCGTACATGGCAGATGGCAGCAGTTGTAATTGCTGCAGAAATACTGGTACCGTAATCAAACATGCATCTTCTTCCATACCATCCCGGTACAGTAGATATCATTCCAGACGGAGCCACAAGCAGCACCTCGCCATCTAAACCACCTCTTCCACTGTAATCTGCTATAAATGGTTCCTCAAGAAAAATATTTCGATCCAGCCGATACTGTGCCGGATGACTGTAACTGCCAATCGCTATAACAGATGTATCTTTGGCTGGCCAGGTAATCGTGTTTTTTCCCGGGCCGTAGTTTCCTGCAGCAGCAATAACCGGAATATCTGCCTCTTCAGCCTGTTTTAGAACTTCTTGCAGTTCCGTACCGGCTAATTCGGTTTTCGGAATACTCAAACTCAAATTGATACAGTCCACTCCATCCAGAACAGCCTGACTGATTGCCTGCGCCAGTTTCTGCTGCGACGCTTCTCCGTCGCGGTTAAAAATTTTGTAAACATACAGTTCTGCTTTCGGTGCAAGCCCCTGATAACCCACGCTGTTGCCAGCCATCAGCCCTGCCAGAAAGGTTCCATGTCCAAGTGTATCAGCAGTGAGCTGCAGATACCTCCCGTCACTGCTGATAGAGGTTAGTGCCAGATTCAGATTCCCACTGCTCGCAGGCAGAGTTAAAGACTGATTCTGTATTTCATACTGATGCAATGGAATTTCATCCGTAAAATCGCAATTCTGATTTACATCCACATACACACAATTATATCCGCTGCTGTTTCTGGCTGTTACCAGAACGCCCAACACCTTTTCTGATTTTGTAAGCAACCGTGGTTGTACGGTATGCAAATCCAGAAATGCAAGCCTATACGTTTCAGCATTATTTGGAATGTCCCCAATCCGATAAACTGTACCGCCGGCTGTCAGTCCATCCCGGCACGGCTTTGCAGCATAGCTCTCAAGCTTCCCTTCTTCCGTATAATCACGATAAGCTATAACTTTCGGTCCTGTTTTCTCTGTCATTTGAAACACTCTATGCCCTAAATCAATTCCACTGTCGATCAGTGCAATGCGCTGTCCCGCCCCGGTAGTCTTGTACCATTTCTGAAACTGCGAAATCCCGCATAGCTTTGCTGTCAGATCGACACTGCTTTGCGGATATTCATTTATTGTATATTGCGGCTGAAACGGCGCTGTTACCTGAACAGACGTATTCGGAGCCTCATGCTGCCAGCTTCCCGGATACCGGTCTGCAATTACACCTGCTATAAGCAATACAAACAACAGTGCAACCCACACTTCTTTTCGCATAATCTTCCTCCGTTTTTTGGATTCTGTTTTCTTTTTCCACATGCATTTCCAGAACCCTTTACCGACTATTTGAAAACATTTGTCACAGTTTCATTAAAAATCTCAATCTCCACACTTTTCTCAAATTTTCTTAATGATGTTGTAACTTTTTGTTGACATCTATCGAAAGAAAATCCTGTATAATATCATTGTCGAACATGATTCAATATTGATTCATTGTTCCCTCCAACATTTTTACCTTTTCTTTTGAACGAAAACACCGCCTCCGCCCAGGCGGTGTTTTCCCTTTTCCAGATTATTTATTATGAGTCAGAAAGCACTCTGAAAATTCCCTCACCTTATTTCCAGATTAAAATAAAAAACGTGTACGATTTCACCTAAAGTAAAACCATACACGTCTTTAAATAAATCTTCTGTTTTCTTCCTGTTCTGACATCTGACTAATGATGATACAGAAAGTGATAATTATAATAATTAGAATAGCGCGACAGCTGCTTCCTCAATTCCTCCATCCCCAGTTCCTCTGCCAGTGTCGGCTGTCCGGAAAACAGACTGGTACCAAGCCCCAGACGGTTTCCTTCAAACGAAACACCCAGCGCCTCCAGTGTAGTTGGAAACATATCCAGCGTAGTAAATACACGATTTTTTTCATATGCCTTCGGATTTTCCACTGCCGGGTTAATGATACAGTTATACACCTGGCGATCGTATGCACTGTCTATCAGCCGGAAAAATGTACTGTCCATGCTAAGATGGTCGCCCGAAATAATAATCGTTGTATTTTCATAAAAGTCCTGCTGCTGAATCCATTGTACAAACTCTCCAACCTGGCGACTGGAACACCGGATTACATTGGCATACTGACTCCGGTTTTCACTGGTGCACTGTGAACAGATATATCCATTTTCAAAATGGGTATCCACCGTCAGCATTGTAAGGTTAAACGGTTCTTCATTCGCTGCAAGACGAAGCAGTTCTTCTTTTGCATAGGCAAACAGTTTTTCATCCTCATATCCCCAGAATTCATGATAATCTTCCGACAGCCTTCCATCCTGCCGAGCAGTCTGGTAATCATTTATCTCATAACCGCCATGCTGCATAAAATAATCTTTTCGGCCTGCAAAACTGCTATCCGAACCCATCATCAGCACCTGGTGATATCCCGCCTCCGCTAAAATATCACCCAGGCTCCATACACCCGGAAGAATATCGGTGTAATTACTGTAATATTTTTCGCCATCAAACGGCAGTTTTACCGGCAGTCCAGATGTCTGTGCAACCATAGCTGCCATAGTCCAGGTAGTGCCTGGCAGGGTATATCCGCCGCCAAAACCGTCATCTGGTGAAAAATTCACATGATTCTGCGCCATTCCGCGTAACTCCGGAATTAAGTCCGTCGTTCTGGCACCCCCTTCACTGGTGCTGGTATAAGTAACCTCCATGGATTCCAGAAAAATATATATCAGGTTTCTCTTTTGCTCTGGAAACTGATATTCCACGCTTTCCGGCTCCACATAATATTCCTGATAAACAGTGGTAACAAGCATCTGATTTCTTATAAAAGATACCATTTCCAGATTACTGTCTACACAGAGCATACAAATCAGCAGTGCTACTGCCGCCGACATTCGCTTACGCGCAATCAGCCATTGCCAGAAGCACAGCAGTTTATGTTCCGGCCTGTTCTTCTTCAGCCAGTCCAGACCTTTTAGAATCAGCACTATAATCAGCACACTGCTGCCGCAGGCAAATAGAGCACATTTCCAGACGGCACTGCTGTTTGCCCCCTTCATAGATACATGCAAATTAAATACCAGCTGTTCTGTTGTCAGATCTGTCAGCCAGATGCTGGCCATAGATGCTGCCAGCAATACAAAAAAATACAGGAGCCATTTCCATTCTGTCCGTTTCACATATATCTCTCCTTTTCTGCCAAAACAAAAAGCTGCCACAAACAGGACGACACATTTTCACGCATCATCCCATCTGAAGCAGCCCATATTTCTATATTCAGTTTTTACCGGCCATGATACGGCCTGTCCAGCGTTCTACAGAATTTCTTTTTTTTCAGAGCCACGCAGCACATCAATGTTCTGCAGCGCCAGCCCTGTTCCAATTGCCACACAGGAAATCGCATCATCTGGAATATAGGTAGGCAGACCGGTACGTTCCGATACCAGAATATCCATACCATGTAATAAAGAACCGCCGCCAGTCATTACAATACCGCGATTCATAATATCACTTGCCAGTTCCGGCGGAGTTTTTTCCAGAACTTCTTTTACTGCTGCAATGATATCTTCAATCTGTTCTGCGATGGCTTCATTTACTTCTTCCGCAGTGATAGTCACAGTTTTTGGCAGACCGCTGATTAAATCGCGACCTTTTAATTCTGCTGTTTCACCGGCGCGCAGCGACGGATACGCACTGCCGATATCTTTTTTTACTTCTTCCGCAGAACGTTCCCCGATTACCAGATTATGATACCGGCGAATATAACGCACAATTGCATCATCAAATTTATCGCCGCCAACACGGATAGATTTGCTGCATACAACACCGCCCAGAGACATTACTGCAATATCTGTAGTGCCACCGCCAATATCAACAACCATACTGCCGTTTGGCTCTGCAATATCAATCCCTGCACCCAGAGCAGCTGCAACCGGTTCCTCAATTAAATACGCTTCTTTCGCGCCGGCCGCCAGAGCCGCCTGTTTAACCGCACGTTCTTCTACACTGGTAACACCAGACGGAATGCAAACCATAACACGAGGTTTTACAAACGATTTCTTTTTGCTTGCTTTGCTGATAAAATATTTCAGCATTTTTTCTGTTACATCATATTCCGCAATTACGCCGTCACGCAGCGGACGGATTGCTACAATATTGCCAGGTGTACGGCCCAGCATTTCACGCGCTTCTGTCCCGACTGCAATAACACGATTGGTATTGTTGTCAATTGCAACCACCGACGGCTCATTCAGTACAATACCCTCTTTATTTACATAAACCAGTACACTGGCAGTCCCCAGGTCAACTGCGATGTCTTCACCCTTTAAAAAAAAGCACATGGTTTCTCGCTCCTTTTTGTTCTTTATCTATATCTATTCCACTATCTGTAAATACTATATCATGTAAAAATCCTATGAATAACTCTTTAACATTCTTATTTTAGTATGTTTTTCTTGCGAATACAAGATATATTTCCTTCAAAATTATGCTTTTTCTCATTTTTTGACCACAGTTTCGCCTGATAGGCATATTTCTGCCGTGTGGCCTCTCCGCCTCGTAAATGCCGTTCTGCTTTATTGTTTTCCAGTATGACTTTTACCAGTTCATACTGATCTTTATTCAGTTCCGGAAGCCGCTCTGTCAGATCCTTGTGCACAGTAGATTTACTTACTCCAAACTGTGTAGCCGCCTGACGGACGGTTGCTCCGGTTTGTAAAATATAGGCACTAATTTCTAATACACGGTTTTCAATATATTCCTGCATAATGTCCCTCCCACGTCCACACGGAACGGAGTATTTTATTATGCAGTATATGATTGTCTTGTCAGTGCAATGACTGTCTGAAAGAAAATTCAGCCCGTCCTTTTACGGTACAATTCCTGCCGCTTCCGCCTCGCTCAGGTAGCCCCAGCGCACCATATCCGAAAGCACCTGCTGCTGCCGCTGAGATGCCAGTTCAGGATTTACGGTAGGCGCATATACAGAAGGGGCATTTGGAATTCCTGCCAGCAGTGTACATTCATACGCATTCATCTGCCACGGATATTTTCCAAAATAGCCCATGCTGGCATCGGCAATACAGTAATAGCCATCTCCATAATAAATGCTGTTGATATATAGTTCCAGAATCTCATCTTTTTCGTATCGTTTTTCGATTTCCCGAACCATAAAAACTTCTGCCACTTTTCGTGTCAGCTGTTTTTTCTGCGTAAAAAACTGATTCTTTGCAAGCTGCTGTGTAATTGTACTGCCGCCCTCATTCAGTTCCCCTGCTTTTACATTGCGATACATTGCACGGCCAATGGCAATATAGTCCAGCCCGTTATGTTTATAGAAACGATGATCCTCAGCAGCAATCACTGCATTCTGATAAATCTGCGGAATCTCTTCCAGAGGTGTATATGTCGGCTGTGCCTGAATATTCGCCACCACCTGATGCATTGGCATCTCCGCCAATGCATCCTCATACATCTGATAGCCTTCATGCACTAGATAGCCGCCAACCGCCGCAATCAGCAGTGCTGCCAGCAGAACCATCCGCTTTATCCATCGCATTGTCCAGCGAAACAATCTTTTCATCGGTTCAACATCCATCCTTCATAAAGTCAACTGTTATCTGCCATCCGGTATTACCGGAGTCACAGAAAAACAGTGTCGTTTTTTTGATTCGCATACCAATAAAAAAAATCCTGCCTGAACGGCAGGAAAATCTATTCATTGCACAATTTCCGCATTGGCTGCAATTGCACTGCTCAAATCCGTATCGCCGCTCAATGTTGTAATCGTCTGTCCCTCAATGCGAAATTCTACTTCCTCAATTGTATCAAACTGACACAGGGTATTGACAATGGAGTAAACTGCCAGCTGTTCACTTGCATCTGTTTTCGAAAGCTGATTTCGTAACTCCTGACTAAAATCCACAATACACCGTTTTTCAGCAGGCTTTATGTTAATATCCAGCAATTGTGTTCCGCCCGGTACAGCGGCTGTTAGTCCACTTGCCTCATCAGGCCCTTCCAGCAGTGTTTCCAGCGTAGCACGAGCCATTCCCTCCACTTTTGGAATCTTTTTTTCTGTTTTTACCAGCTTATTCTGACTGGCATCAGCAAAATAAAGACTTACCGTTACTTCTGCAATCGGCTCTCCAATAGTCTGCACCGGTTCGTAGGTTTCCTCAATCGTGATATCATCCGGATCCGGTACTTCCAGACGATTTGACTGCGATGCCTTGTCAGCACCCGCTTCCAGTGCCACATCCTGTTTAAAATCCTGCTTCAGTTCCGACAGGGTTTCACTGGCTCTGTCACAGCCGGTCGTACCTGCCAGCACCAGTATCGTCAGCAGAACTGTACTCCAAATTTTTTGTCTCTTTTTCATAGCATCTCCTCCGCAATCCATAATCCTATTATCAGATATATGACAGAGAGAGCTGCTTCATACTCTGGATTTTATCTCTGTATCCATTTTTACTTCCATCTCAGCTTCACTAAACTGCTGTGGCCAGTTATCACCCTCTATCAGATGCGGATACCTAGCCTGCAGCCACCGGCCCAGATGCAGAACATCACACTGTTCTTTCTGCATTGCAGCAAAATCCTGTTTTATCTGTACAGTCTGCATACTCTCCACTTCCTTTTGTATCTGCTGTTGCAATAGGTCCCTTTCCGCCATTGTATGCTGTTCCTCATCGGCACTATTTTCTGTTATCATAATGGTTCCCTGCAGAACTGCTCGCACTTTTAAAGGTTTTTCCGAAACCATTTCCCAGCGGCAGCGTTCTTTTCGCAATTCCACGGTTACCTCTTCGTGAGACTCTGAGGCCGGCAGTGTCGTAATTTCTGCACCGCCAGTCACCCATCGATAACTGTTCAGCCAGTCCTGCTCCTTCCAGCATAACAGCCGGTTCTCATAAATAACCGCCGCACCGTTCAGATACAGTGCCGTTCCCTCTTTTTCCTGAATTTGCGGTATTACCAGCCCTTCCGGCAAACGACCGTCCATAGCCAGATAATAATCATTGATAACCGTATCACCGCCTTTTACCCATTGCCGCTGGTCACGCAGCAGATTTCGCAGATAATAAATATCAACATCGGCCAGTTTCTGTTTTATCTGCAATAACTCTCCTGCATTCCCCTTTACCGCAAGCAGGCTGGTACGACGCCGCAGCACATCCTCCTGAATCAGATATTCCATTCCCTGCCGCACATCATGCTGCAGCAGCCCCTCTCCCAATAGTACAATATCCAGATGATCCAGATATAGCTCACGCGGCGCACTGCGCGAAATCTGCTCCATCGCTTCAGCGACCGATTCCCCATTGCCCTGAATAATCCACATACTGTCGCTGGAAACATCGGTATCTGAGGCAGTCGGCATCACCAGCTGAATTGTCAGCTCATATTGTCCCTTATCATAATCCACTGCAATGGTCTGTGCAATCGCCAGCTGATTAAATTCTTTTTTATCCCAGCAGCCATTACAAAACAGCAATACCAGAAGCGTTAGCGGAAGTATCTTCCATACAAAAGATCTATACAGCTGTTTCATTGCTGTAACTCCTCCTTCCTGCTGCGATACCGAATTGTTCCTGCCAGAATCAGCAGAAGCAGTACCGGTAACAGCATCGTCATCAGTGGTGCCAGAAGCTTTTCCAACTGAAACAGCAATGCCAGCCGATTTATTTTTATACAGATCAAAGCAGCAGCCCCTACAAGTATCCAGTGAAGCCACGGATTTTTCGCTTTTGTCACAAGCTGATGCAAATTTTCCGACGCTGCCCATAAAAACAGACTGCCATTTACCAAAACCGTCGGCAGCCAGAATGCAGTAACCATTGCTTCTGTCCGCTCCAGAAAAGAACTGACCTGGATCATACGCGCCAGTTCCAGCGGCAGCCATACCAGCTCACCCATACTGTACTGTCCAAACACACCTAGCGCCAGCAGTACCCATGACAGAAACAATAACATCGACAGAACAGCTGCCAGCGCCATTTTCCCAAAACGATTCTCCGACTGCCGTAAAGCAGGATACACCATAAACAGTACCAGAAAGCTGCTGTATGAAAACATGCTGTACAAAACCGGCTGTAAAAATTCTCCCTGTTTCTGCAGCGGCAAAATCTGTTCCGGCATAAAACTTCCAATGCCGCCTGTAAAAACCAGCGCCATAAGCAGAATTCCAGAAAATACAGCAAATACGGTCATTCGGGCAATGTCCTCCAGGCCGTTCCAGGCAAGCCATCCTGCCAGCACAAATACAGGAAGCAAAAGAACCAGGCGAGGTGTTTCCGTTAAAAGCTGTGTGTGCACAACCTCCACAAAACATCCTAAACACAAAAGAGCAAACAGCAGATACAGGCATGTAAATAAAAAACCTGTTATTTTGCCAATCGGTTTCCCCAGCATCAGGCTCAACGACTGCGGAAAAGTCTGTTCGTCACAGTGTTTCCGCCAGAATGTACAGACCATAAGAATCAGTATTCCGGCTGCCAGTCCAGACAGACAGGCCATTAGACCAGCCGTACCGTTTTCATGTACCAGCATGACCGGCAGCATCCAGAACAGACCACCCTGCTGCAGCAAAAAAATCAGCAGCATCACTTCTCTGCCGGATATTTGTTTACTGCTTCCCACGGCTGTCATCCCCTTTCTCTTTTAATGGCTGTATGGTCCGATTCCAGAACTGTTTTTGAAAAACATGTCCCTTTTTTGTTATTGTATCCCGAAACTGCGGTTCCACCATCATCTGCCAGCGTGGTGCCCGCATCAGCACATCTCGAAGTTCTCTTGTTTTAAACGGTGCCAGCGGCTCCAGATACGGAAATCCGAAAGAACGCAGATGCACCAGATGGACGAGAATCCCCAGGATACCAAGTGCCACACCATACAGACCAAAGCCAGCCGCCAGAAGCATTAATGGAAAACGCAGAAGCCGAACCGGATAAGATGCTTCCATAGAAGGTACTGAAAAAGAACCGATAGCTGTAATTGCAACAACAATTACCATCTGCGGAGCAACCAGATGGGCACTGACAGCGGCATCACCGATTACCAGCGCCCCTACAATCCCGATGGTATTGCCAATAGCGCCCGGAAGTCGGATACTTGCCTCCCGGAGAAGCTCAAAACATAATTCCATAATCAGCGCTTCCACAAAAGCTGGAAATGGAACGCCTTCTCTGGCCGCCGCAATACTAAGCAGAAGATTAATCGGCAGCATTTCTGGATGATACGACGTAATCGCTACATATAAAGAAGGGAACAAAATGGCAATCAGCAGCCCCATATAACGAATCCACCGCATAAACGTGCCCGGCATCATCCGAGTGTAGTAGTCTTCCGGTGACTGCAAAAGCTGCACAAACAGCAACGGCAGCAAAAGCACATTCGGTGAACCATCTACAATCAGTGCAATGCGGCCCTCT
>DAISWV010000013.1:0-14741 GCA_036826195.1 Peptococcaceae bacterium
AAAAAAATCCGCGGATGATTCCGCGGATTTTTTGCATTCTGGAATTGTTTTTTAGAAACCGTCGATTGTACGGTCGATTAAAAATTCGATTTCTTCGTATTCGCGCAGGCCGGTAAATTTGTTTGTAATCTTGCCGTCGCGATAAAACTGAACGGTTGGTGTGCCCTGCAGACGCATTTCTTTGTATAATTCTTCTTCGGCGATAGCGTCTACATAATAAAACTGAAACGGACGATCTGTGTAGCCTTCTGCAATTTCTTCGATTAATGGGTGCAGCTCCTGACAGATCGGGCATCCGTCTTTGATGTACAGAACCAGACAGGTCTGTTTCTCGTCTAATACATACTGCTCGTATGTCTGCTTTGTCAAAGCTTCCATAAAGTCGTCACCTCAAATAAAACATATTTTCTTTATCATAGCACGATTCTGGGAGAAAATACAAGCACTCTGTACATTTTCTTTTCTTTTTTTCATATTTTTTGTTATAATGAGAATACTGCATAGCAGATTGTTCATACTGTATCAGGATGGCATATTAAGCAGAATGCAGACAGAATAGAAACAGGATGCAAGCCAGCCTGACCGAAATGGAGTGGTATGTATGAAATGGCTGAATCATCTGAAAACCGTAACGCATCATAAAAAACTGGTACTGCAGCATTGTTTCCGTGTGGGGCTGTATTATCAGGGGATTACCCATGATTTGTCAAAATTCTCGCCGGTGGAGTTTCTGGCCGGTGCCCGGTATTTTCAGGGAAATCGCAGTCCAAACGAGGCCGAACGCCTGAAAAAGGGTTACAGCGCAGCATGGCTGCATCATAAAGGGCGTAATAAACATCATCTGGAATACTGGATTGATTACAGTCCGGAAGGAAACCACCATTTAACCGGAAACCGTATGCCGGAGCGTTATGTGGTGGAAATGTTCTGCGACCGGATGGCTGCCAGCAAAACCTACCGCAAAGACCTGTACACCGACCGTGATCCGTATGATTATTATGAAAAGTCAAAAGATGCCTATCTGATGCATCCTGAAACACAGGCTTTATTAGAAGAACTCCTGAAAATGCTCCGTGATGAAGGGGAAGATGCTGTATTTTCCTATATTAAGCGGAATATTTTACGAAAAAGATGGAAGAAATCTTGACTAAATGGTTCGCGTACTATAGAATTTTACTATACGTCATTATTGCGATGATATAAGATAAAGAAAACGACGAAGATGTTGAAGGAGTTGTATTTATGGAAAACTTAAAACGTTTACCAGACAGTGAATTAAAATTAATGATGATTATCTGGGATGCAGGGGAGCCAGTTGCTTCTCCATACATTCTGGAAAAATTAGTAGGGCAGAAAACATGGGCGAAAACAACAGTATTAAACTTTCTGTCCCGCTTAGTAGATCGTGGCTTCCTGACCACCGAAAAAAGAGGTCGTTTCCATTTCTTCTCTCCAGCGGTATCTAAAGAAGATTATCTGCAGATGGAAAGCGTTTCTTTCCTGGATAGAGTACACCAGAATTCTCTGAAAAGCCTGATTGCATCTTTATACGATGGCAAAGCAATCAGCGATGCTGATTTAGCAGAACTGCGCCAGTATGTAGATCAGATTGCAGGTAAATAATCGTCAAAGCACATAATTTATACAGCAATAAGGAGGCCGGTATCTCAGGATAAAGAGATATCGGCCTTTTCTGTACCGCGTTTATATAAAACTGGCGGCGAAGTCTTTGTTCATATCCGGATGCAGAACTCTGGTGATGGCTCTGGCAATAATTGTGCTGCAGCAGCGAATTAAATCATCAATTTCTTTAGGGGTAACATCGAGCCCTGTATGGCAGGCTTTGAGGGCATGCTGCATGCTGTTTTGCACGATCGGTTCAGGCAGTTCCTGCAGCAGGCGGTTCCACTGGGGACGTGCGGTAAGCTGCTGCCAGAAGTCCTCCAGTACATGATGGGCTATGATGCGTGCCTTTACAACAGTAGGGACACCAATGGAGACAACCGGAACACCCATGGTCTGTGCTGTAATACCGGCACGGGTGTTGCCGATTCCGGCGCCTGGTGTAATACCGCTGCTGCTGATTTGAATTGTGGTGCCGATGCGGCTGATATCTCCGGCAGCCAGGGCATCGATTGTGATAATCAGAGCAGGTTTTATCTGTTCTGCTGTGCTGCGAATCAGGTCGGCGGATTCAACGCCGGTCATACCGAGTACACCGGGGGCAATTACGGAAACCGGGCGAACACCCTGCAGAATTTCATCCGGCACATTGCCAAACAGATGCCGGGTGGCTACTAACTGGCTGATAACCTGCGGCCCCAGTGAGTCCGGTGTGGATTTCCAGTTGCCCAGGCCTGCAACCAGCACAGGCTCTTTTAACGAGGATAAATGAATAAACGGACTCAAATGCCGGCTCAGCACATCGACAAGACTGTCCAGAATCCCATAGTGATTGCTGGCCAGTTCGCGGCTGAAAATGGTTACATACGTGCCTTCAGGCTTTTGCATGATGCGGCTGCCCTGGCTGTCCAAAATCGTTACTGTGTGGACGGCAGCGTGCGGCTCGGCAGTTTCGGTCATCTGCACACCGGGGATTTCTCCGCCGCGTTCACCGCGCAGCAGATCATGGGCCTCGATTGCCAGCTCCGGCAGCATATTCCACTCCCGGTACAGATTAAATCGGTTTGTCATAGCAGATATCTCCTTGCTGATAGTATTAAAAAAAACGGGAAACCTATATAAAAATAAAGTAAAAAAACTGCCGCTGCAGCAGATGGAGGGATGATTCTGCGAAGGCAGCAGCAGCTTTTCCGGAAGGGTGGAGCATAAGATTTTTGTCTTACACCGATAGTATGGAAAAAACAATGTGGATTATGTCCGATAATTTCTGTGCAATCTGCTAAATTGTGCTATAATAAAAAGCGAGGTGATGGACAGTGCGTATTATTGCAGGACAAAACCGGGGACGCAGACTGAAAAGTGTACCGGGTATGAAAACCAGACCGACTGCCGACCGGGTAAAAGAGGCCGTGTTCAGTTCCATAGAGGGAAGATTGTACCAGTGCCGGTTTCTGGATGTGTTTGGCGGCACCGGCAGCATTTCGCTGGAGGCTTTGAGCCGCGGCGCGGCAGAGGCTGTTGTGCTGGAAAAGGATGCCGATGCGCTGAAAGTAATACAGGATAATATTGCAGCCTGCGGGCAGCAGACACGCTGCCAGGTAATGCGGGGGGATTCTGTTTCGTTACTGGATGCCCTTGCACGTCAGGGGAAATGTTTTGACCTGATTTATGTGGATCCGCCGTATCAGAGCGGATTATATGAAACAGTACTGCAGAAAATCGCAGCAGGGAAACTGCTGGCGCCGGATGGAATGATTCTTTTGGAATGTGCAAAAAATGCTTCCCTTTCGGTGGAAAATAGTATATTCTTTATATATAAAGAAAAAAGTTATGGCGATACCCGTATCGTCTATGTGCAATATAAAGATACTGAGGAGGATACACCGTGAGTATTTACAATTTATTAGACCAGCTGGAAAGCACCATCGAAGGCAGCAAACGTGCCTTTATGCAGAATGACAAAATCATTATCAGCCCGGATGAACTGTATCAGCTGATTGATCAGATTCGTTCCACTGTACCGGATGACATCAAAGATGCCCAGTGGGTAAAAAAAGAAGAAGAACAGATTAAGAAAAAAGCCCAGGAAGATTATGAACGCATCATTGAAGAAGCGCATCTGCGTGCACAGGATCTGGTATGCGAAACCGAAATTTATCGTCTGGCAGAAATCCGCGTAAAAGAAATGCTGGATGAAGCAAATCAGGCAGCACATGACATTACCCTGGGTGCGTTTAACTATGCCAACGATATTATGGAAAAAATCGAAAAACAGCTGCAGATTTACTACGATGTAGTACAGGACGGCAAAGATGAAATCCAGAAATCTCTGGAAGCATTGAATCAGGAATAAGCGGCAGTACTGTTCTGCCCGAAAAACAGATGCAGCCGAATATATGCATCTGTTTTTTTGTTAAAATCTATCCATGTTTCTGCGGATATGCTATAATAAAACGCAGAACGAATAGAGAGCAGGAGTGAATATATCGCATGAAAATTGCTTTAGATGCAATGGGCGGGGACCATGCACCGCAGGAGATTATACTTGGCGGTCTGCAGGCGCTCAAAGAATACAATTATATCGAAAAACTGTATCTGGTAGGGCAGCTGGACAAAATGGAAGCGGTTCTGGCGGCACAGAAGGATTTGGACCGCAGTAAAATTGAACTGGTGGAAGCCACCGAAGTGATTGAGATGGACGACCATCCGGCCAGTGCGTATCGCCGCAAAAAAGATGCCTCCATTACCGTGGCAACCCGTCTGGTAAAAGAGGGCAAAGCAGATGCCGTTGTATCGGCCGGCAGCACCGGCGGTCAGATGGTTGCGGCACTGTTCGGGCTTGGCCGTATCAAAGGGGTAAAACGTCCGGCGATCGGCTGTGTGATCCCAACCATGACAGGCGGTAAACTTCTGGTGGATTCCGGCGCCAACACCAATGTAGATGTGGAAAATCTGGTGCAGTTTGCGCAGATGGGCAGTATTTATATGCAGTGTGTTGGAGGCATTGAGGCTCCAAAGGTAGGGCTGATTAATAACGGCAGTGAAGAGACAAAAGGCAGCGAGCTGACGCAGGCGGCCTATCAGGAACTGAAAGCGCTGGATACGATTAATTTTATCGGCAATATTGAAGGCCGTGATGTACCGGCCGGCGCGGCGGATGTTATGGCCTGTGACGGCTTTACCGGCAATGTGGTGTTAAAAACCATGGAAGGTATGGCAAAAGTTATCATGACCATGCTGGAAGCGGAAGTAAAAGCGTCTCTGCGCTGTACAGTGGGGGCAGGGCTGATGAAGCCGGCTCTTCGCGGCTTAAAACGCAAAATGGACTATGCAGAATACGGCGGAGCGCCTCTGCTTGGTGTAAACGGCGTCAGCATTGTGTGCCACGGAAGCTCAAAAGCAAAAGCTATTTACAAAGCGATTGATATTGCGTATCATTGTTGTGAAAGCAATTTTGTGGAAAAAATAAAAGGAAATTTTGAGAAGAGCAGCGAACAGTAATAAAGGAATGTAATAACACGCTTGCTCTGCGATGGAAGGAGGTGACGGGAATGGATTATTTCAAAAAAATCAGTGAGATTGTTGCAGATCAGTTAGGCATCACACCTGATACCATCACAAGAGAAACTACTTTTGGCGATCTGGATGCCGATTCCCTGGACGTTGTTGAGGTAATTATGGCACTGGAAGATGAATTTGGTGTAGAAATTCCGGACGAAGTAGCAGAAAAATTCAAAAACATCGGTGATGTAGTGGATTATATCGGCTAATAAAAGATGAATGGATTTGCTGTAACGGTAAATATGAAGGGCTGTCCTGTAAGGTAATAGAAAGCAGGATGGCCCTTTTCTGTATGCTATAGGCAGTCCCTATAGTAATACAGGGGAAACCGGTATTATGCTTTTGTTTCGGGGCGCGATACAATAAAAACAGATACATTCTATGTGGGATATATACATAAAAAGTGTGCAGTACATAAAACAGGGGGTGTCGGTATGACAACTGTCTATGGCGGCTATATGGGCCGGATTCTGGATATTAATCTGACCACAGGCGAAGTAACAGACTATCCTTTTTCGGATCGGGACCGGGAATTATATATCGGCGGTAAAATGATGGCTGCAAAAATTCTATCAGATCATCTGACCGGGCATGAAACCGCATTTTCCGATGAAAACCTGCTGGTTATCACCACCGGGCCGTTAACCGGTTCCGGTGCGCCAAGCTCCAGCCGGTTTAATATTTCCACGCTGTCACCGCAGACAGGCTATGTTGCCTCGTCCAACTGCGGCGGCAGTTTCGGCTACTATTTAAAAAAAGCAGGGCTGGATGCACTGGTTCTGCATGGTCACTCTGAAAAACCGGTGTGGCTGGAAATCAGTAACGGCAGAGTGATTGTTCATGAGGCTGACGATTTATGGGGCATGAAAACCTCGGAAACCCAGAAGGCGCTGGATGAAAAATTAAAACTGCCAAATGGCCGGGTTCGCAAAAACGGGAAAATCTGTATCGGGCCTGCCGGAGAGCATCAGGTATTGTACTCCTGCATTGTATCCGGCGAGCGGGTATCCGGTCGCGGCGGCACCGGTGCGGTAATGGGCTGGATGAAAGTAAAAGCGGTCTGTGCAGGCGGCAGTCAGGAGATTGTAGTAAAAGAGCCGGAAAAAATGGTTCAGCATACAAAAAAATGGTTCCGCTATCTGCGCAATCATCCGTTAACCGGGGAGCAGCTGCCCCGTATGGGGACAGCCGGGCTGGTAAGCTCCATGCAGATGCGCGGGCTGTTGTCCACCCGCAATTACAGTGCCGGGCAGTACGACAGGTTTGAAGAAATCAGCGGCGAAGTGCTGGCGGAAAAACATAATATTGTAAACAAAGGCTGTCTATCCTGTCCGATTCGCTGCTCCCGCACCGTAGAGGTTGACGGAAAGCAGGTAAAGGGGCCTGAGCTGGAAACACTGGTGCTTTTGGGGAGCAACCTGTGCAACAGCAATATGGAAGATATTTTCCGCTGGAATTACGAGCTGGACGAACTGGGCATGGACACCATTTCCACAGCCAACACCATTGCTTACGCCATGGAAGCCAATGAAAAAGGCATCTGGAACAACGGGCTGGCCTTTGGCGATACCGGAGAATTATCGGCTCTGTTTCAGAAAATTGCGTATCGCGAAGGCATTGGCAGTGAACTGGCTGAGGGCAGCAAACGCTTATCCGAAACATATGGCGGCAAAGACTTTGCTATTCATGCAAAAGGCATGGAGCTGGCGGCCTACGAGCCGCGTAAAGCTGCTGGCCTGGGGCTTGGCTATGCAGTCAGCAACCGCGGGGGATGCCACTTAAACGGCGGCTATCTGGTGATTGTGGAAGGGCTGGGGCTGTATGCCAACCCGACTACCTGGCATGGCAAAGCCGATTTAACTATGATGTTTCAGAATCTGATGGAGATGCTTTCGGCAACCGGGCAGTGCCTGTTTACAAGTTACGCTCTGTTTCCGAAACCGCTTCTTAGTCATCCGAACAGCTGGTATGCACGGCTGGTAAATTACATTGTACCGTACTCTGGCGGCCTGGTGCGTCTGTTAAATAAATTTCCGCAGATTGCAGCCGTTCATCTGCCGGTGTTCCATCATACAAAAGCCTTTGAATATGTAACCGGCATGAAAATGCCATTCGGCAAATACCTGCGCTGCGGTGAGCGCGGCTATAATCTGGAGCGTGAAATCAACCGCCGGTTTGGTGTCAATGCCGGTAAAGATGCTCTGCCGAAGCGGCTCACCGATGTGCTGCAGGATGCTGCCGACCCGACATCAAAGGTGCCGCTGGATAAACTGAAAAAAGTGTATTACCATGCCAGAGGCTGGGATCATAACGGCCTGCCGACAAAACGGCTTCTGAAAAAGCTGGAAATCGAGGAGAAGCGTCATGTTTAAGGTACAGCTTTTTGGCGTTGTACGCCTGAAAGCAGGTGTTGCCTCTCTGGAACTGGATGAGAAACAGGTAACAACCCTGCATGATTTAAAAGGAATGCTGCCGGGTATCAGCCGTAAAGAGGCGGAAAATCTGCTGGTACTGGTAAATGGCGGCAAAGCAAAAAAATATTATCGGTTTCAGAACGGAGATACCGTAGTATTTCTGTCACCGGCGGGAGGAGGCTGATACGATGGCAGAACAGAATAAAAACGAGTTGAAAAAGAAAAAACGCCCGGTGATTCACCGCGAAGAATGTGCCGGCTGCTCCGTCTGTGTGGAGGCCTGCCCGATGAACTGCCTGCGCATTGAAGCGCCGAAGTTTCATGGCGATATCCGCACGATAGCGGAACTGGCCGAACCGGAACGGTGCACCGGCTGCGGCATCTGCGCAAAAAACTGTCCAATCCGGGCAATTGCGATGAAAGAAGAATAATTACAAAAACTGCTGTTACAGGAGAGATAGGATTCCACCTGTTGCGGCAGTTTTTTTTGTGTGCTATAATAAGCCTGTTAATAGAACATATCTTCGTATTTCGGCAGGATTCGGCCAGATTCAACTGGACGCAGGTTTGGATATGCCGGAATACAGGTATCATATAGTTAGAGTTATGATTTGAGGTGACGCTATGCCGGATTTTAAACTTGTATCCGAATATAAACCAACGGGAGACCAGCCAAAGGCTGTTGCAGAGCTTGTAGACGGGCTGGATTCAGGTTATCCGAAACAGATTATGCTGGGGGTAACCGGCTCGGGGAAAACCTTTACTATGGCAAATATTATTGCAGAGGCCAACCGCCCGGCACTGGTGATTGCCCACAATAAAACGCTGGCGGCACAGCTGTACAGCGAATTTAAAGAATTTTTCCCGGAAAATGCGGTGGAATATTTCGTATCCTACTACGATTATTATCAGCCGGAGGCCTATGTGGCATCCACCGATACCTATATTGAAAAAGATGCACAGATTAACGAGGAAATCGAAAAAATGCGCCACTCGGCTACGGCATCGCTTTTAGAACGGCGTGATGTGATTATCGTAGCCAGTGTATCGTGTATTTATGGCCTGGGTTCGCCGGAACAGTACCGGGAACAGACGCTGTCGCTGCGTGTGGGGCTGGAATACGACCGCGACGAGATTCTGCGCAAACTGGTCGATATTCAGTATGAGCGCAACGATGTGAATTTTCATCGCGGCACCTTCCGGGTGCGGGGAGATTCTATCGAGATTCTGCCGGCCAGCGCCAGTGAACGGGCGATCCGTGTAGAGATGTTTGGCGATGAGGTAGACCGCATTGCCGAAATTGATATTGTAACCGGCCACGTGCTGGGGCTGCGCAATCATGTGAGTATTTATCCGAATACCCACTACGCAACCGACCCGGAATATATGGAAACAGCCATTGCTGCCATTGAGGAAGAACTGGAGCAGCAGGTGGCATATTTTAAAGCAGAAAACAAATTAATCGAAGCCCAGCGCATTGAACAGCGCACCCGCTACGATATCGAAATGCTGCGAGAAGTGGGCTTCTGCACCGGTGTGGAAAACTATTCACGCCCTTTAGCAGGCAGAGAGCCGGGTTCTACCCCGAATACACTGCTGGATTTCTTTCCGGAGGATTTTATCACCTTTATCGATGAATCCCATGTATCGGTATCGCAGATTGGCGGTATGTATGCCGGCGACCGTTCCCGAAAAGAAAACCTGGTGGACTTCGGGTTTCGGCTTCCATCGGCACTGGATAACCGGCCGCTGCGCTTTGACGAATTTGAGCAGAAAACCGGCCAGACGATTTATGTAAGCGCCACACCGGGGCCGTATGAACGGGAACACAGCCAGCGGATTGTAGAACAGATTATCCGTCCGACCGGGCTGGTGGATCCGGAGGTAGAAGTGCGGCCGGTGCAGAATCAGATTGACGATCTGCTCAATGAAATCCAGATTCGTACCGAAAAAGACCAGCGCGTACTGGTAACCACCTTAACCAAGAAAATGGCGGAAGATTTAACCGATTACCTGAAAAGTGTAGGCGTGCGTGTGCGATATCTCCATTCGGAGGTAAAAACCATTGAGCGTATGGAAATTCTGCGTGATCTGCGCCAGGGGGAATTTGATGTGCTGGTAGGCATCAACCTGCTGCGCGAAGGGCTGGACCTGCCGGAAGTATCGCTGGTGGCGATTCTGGATGCCGACAAAGAAGGCTTTTTACGCTCGGAAACATCCCTGATTCAGACCATTGGCCGTGCGGCGCGAAATGCCGAGGGCAAGGTTATTATGTACGGCGACACCATTACCGGCTCTATGCGCAGAGCCCTTGATGAAACGGAGCGCCGCCGGGAGCTGCAGATGCGCTATAACAAAGAACACGGCATTACACCAAAAACGGTGCAGAAAAACATCCGCGCTGTTATCGAGGCAACCATGGAAGTGGAGCAGACCGAGGACTTTGTGGCAGTAAAACCAGAGCTTTCGGCAAAAGAACGGGAAAAACGAATCCGTATTCTGGAAAAAGAAATGAAGGCCGCGGCCAAAGCGCTGGAATTCGAAAAGGCAGCCGCGCTGCGTGACGAAATCCGCCAGCTGCAGGAGAAAGAATAATATATCAGATATAATTGTAGGGGCGGTTGACCACAACCGCCCGAAATAAGAATCCTGCAAATTATGTTCTGAATGTTTATAGAGAGGAAATTATATGAGTCAGAATAAAGTGATAAAAATTCAGGGTGCCCGTGTGCATAACCTGAAAAATATTGATATCGAACTGCCTCGCGATAAATTTATTGTGATGACAGGCCTGAGCGGTTCGGGTAAATCGTCGCTGGCCTTTGACACCATTTATGCGGAGGGGCAGCGCCGCTATATGGAATCGCTCTCGTCCTATGCCCGCATGTTTTTAGGACAGATGGACAAACCCGATGTGGATTACATTGAAGGGCTGTCGCCGGCGGTATCCATTGATCAGAAGACCACCAGCCGCAATCCCCGTTCCACTGTTGGTACTGTAACCGAAATTTATGACTATCTGCGTCTGCTCTTTGCCCGTGTGGGCACACCGCACTGTCCAAAATGCGGCAAACCCATCAGCCAGCAGACGGTAGAACAGATGGTAGACCAGATTATGGCCTATCCGGAACGCACAAAAATTCAGGTGATGGCGCCGGTTGCCCGGGGCAAAAAAGGCGAATACCAGAAAACCTTTGAACAGCTGAAAAAAAGCGGCTATGTGCGTGTGCGCGTAGACGGCGAGATGCGGGAGCTGGAAGAGGAAATCAAGTTGGAAAAAAACAAAAAGCATAATATAGAAGTGGTGATTGACCGCATTATCTTAAAAGAGGGCATTGAGGGGCGGCTGGCAGACTCGCTGGAAACGGCTCTGAAACTGACAGAAGGCCTGGTGCTGATTGATGTGATGGAGCATGAGGAGCTGCTCTTAAGCTCTAATTTTGCCTGCATTGACTGCGGTATCAGCGTGGGTGAAATTAATCCGCGCATGTTCTCGTTTAACAATCCATACGGGGCATGCCCGGCCTGCGACGGCCTGGGCAGCAAAATGGAACTGGATTTAAACCTGGTGATTCCCGATGAAACCTTATCCATTAATGGCGGTGCACTGGCACCGTGGAGCAAGGGCGGCATCAGCAACTATTATGCAATGCTGCTGGGGGCACTGGCTGAGCGGTACGGCTTCAGCCTGGATACACCGTGGAATGAACTCTCGGAGGAACACCGGAAGCTGGTGCTGTACGGCGCGTCAGTCGACGAAAAATTCCATTTTAACTACATTAATCTCTTTGGAGAGGAAAAGGTTCATACCGGCAAATATGAGGGCGTAATTCCAAATTTAGAACGCCGCTACCGCGATAGTACATCCGACTGGGTGCGCGAGGAAATCGAAACCTTTATGACGGAAAATGCCTGCGTGGTATGCAAGGGGCGCCGCTTAAAACCGGAAGTGCTGGCTGTAAAAATAAACGGCTATAATATTGCGGAAGTAACCGATATGACCATTCTGGAAGCGGCAGACTTTTTTGAACATCTGGAACTGACCGAGCGGCAGCAGCTGATTGGTCATCAGATTTTAAAAGAAATCAAAGCGCGCTTAAATTTCCTGGTAAACGTGGGTCTGGATTATCTGACATTAAGCCGTGCTGCCGGAACATTATCCGGCGGTGAGGCGCAGCGCATAAGACTTGCCACCCAGATCGGCTCCGGGCTGGTAGGGGTGCTGTATGTGCTGGATGAACCGAGTATCGGCCTGCATCAGCGCGACAACGCCCGTTTAATTGAATCGCTGGAACGGCTGCGCAATTTAGGCAACACATTAATTGTGGTAGAACACGATGAAGATACCATGTATGCCGCTGACTACATTGTGGATATCGGGCCGGGGGCCGGCCTGGAAGGCGGCCAGGTTGTGGCGGCCGGAACGCTGGATGAAATCAAGGCAAACCCTGATTCCATCACCGGGCTGTATTTATCGGGCAGACGGCAGATTCCAATTCCGCCGGTGCGCAGAACGCCGGATAAAGACAAATGGCTGACGATTAAAGGCGCAGCAGAGAACAACCTCAAAAACATTGATGTAAAAATTCCGCTGGGTGTGTTTACCTGCGTTACCGGGGTATCCGGTTCGGGGAAAAGTTCATTGATTAACGAGATTCTGTATAAGGCCTTAACAAGAAGCCTTTATAAAAACGCGAAAATGCATCCCGGGAAACACAAAGCCATTCAGGGCGTGGAGCATATTGATAAAATCATTAATATCGACCAGTCGCCGATTGGCCGCACACCGCGGTCCAACCCTGCCACCTACACCGGCGTGTTTGATGCCATCCGCGAGCTGTTTGCCCAGACACAGGATGCCAAAATGCGGGGTTACAAGGCAGGGCGGTTCAGCTTTAATGTAAAAGGCGGCCGCTGTGAAGCCTGCGGCGGTGACGGTATTATTAAAATTGAAATGCACTTTTTATCCGATGTGTATGTGCCTTGCGAAGTGTGCAAAGGTAAGCGCTATAACCGTGAAACACTGGATGTGCATTACAAAGGCAAAAATATTGCTGACGTGCTGGATATGACCGTAAACCAGGCCGTAGAATTTTTTGAAGCCATTCCAAAAATCCACCGCAAGCTGAAAACCCTGCAGGATGTAGGCCTGGGCTATGTAAAACTGGGCCAGCCGGCCACCACATTGTCCGGCGGCGAGGCACAGCGCGTAAAACTGGCCACCGAATTATCCCGCAGAAGCACCGGTAAAACCCTGTATATTCTGGACGAGCCGACCACCGGGCTGCACATTGCCGACATTCACAAACTGCTGGAAGTGCTGAACCGTCTGGTTGCCGAAGGCGACAGCGTACTGGTGATTGAGCACAACATGGATGTTATCAAATCGGCCGATTATATCATCGACCTGGGGCCGGAAGGCGGCAAAGGCGGCGGCCGCATTGTAGCCACCGGCACACCGGAAGAGGTAATTCAGGTAGAGGCATCCTACACCGGCCAGTTCCTGAAAAAATTTATGGACCGGCAGATAAACGGCCCGGCACCGGAAGAAGTATAAACGTCTAGAAGCATAAAAATATAATAGAAACAAATCGTGTAAACGATTGCATAAAAAGAGCGTATCTGCAGATTGGCAGATACGCTCTTTTGCTTTAAGGATGCATTATACAATAGTCTGAAGATCCAGTTCTTCTTTTAGCTTCTGGATAGTTTTTTCCGTTTCGATTGTCTTTCTCCGCTAAATAGCTGTCTGTACTGCTAAGCTGTCTTTCAGCTTGAGGATTTCTTCTTCCGAGAGAGAAGGCATTGCTTCTGCAATAATTTCAGCAGAAATACCTCTTTTTAGCAGTTTTATTGCTTTTTCCTTGTCATCTTCTTTTACCTTTTCTTCATGATATCGCTGTGCATACTGTTCAATTACACTGTTATTTCTCATTTTTTCTTCATAATACCGCTGTGCATATTCTTTAGCGTAACGCTCAATTACCTCAGGCTCCTGCATTTTTTCCTCATGATACCGCTGTGCATACTGTTCAATTACACTGTTATTTCTCATTTTTTCTTCATGATACTGCTGTGCATACTGTTCAATTACACTGCTCATAGAACTCACTCCTTCGTTCTGTTCTTTCAGATAGTTTACCCGTTTGCATACCGCCCTAAAATTTTCATGATAACCGCTGCTGTGCATAAAATACTGCATCAGTTCGGCGATTATGGATCCATCGTTTATAGCGGCATTTACATAAACCTCGTGGGTGCCGTTTTCTACAAATTTTTCAGTGCCTTTTACCACGCGGTATACATGGTACATAGGCTGATTCAGCTTAAAAATGTCAAATGCAGAGATATAAACCACGCATACATCGGGAAAATCGGCATACGAAACGCCTTTTTCCATAAAGAAGGTATCGATATTGGAAATATTGAATCGCACCCTTCTCTGGTGGTCGTCGTTGTCCTGCTTCTGCACTTCGATATTAAACATGCGCCCCGATTCATCGGTGCAGAGCACATCCAGAATCACCGAATGGGCGTCAATGTTTCGCAGAAATCTCTGCGGCTGACAGCGTTTTACCTGTAAATCCGGTTTTTTAAGAATAATGCGTAAAATCTCTTCACAGGCCTGTGTGTCTTCCGCAACTTTATGGAAAAATAAATCATCCATTAAGTTTAGCTGGCCAATCAAGGCTTTCTGTTCTTCAAAGGTTTTCAAATCAGGCATCGTTCCTTTCCATGGTGAAATAATAAAGTATGTCATAAAGGCGTGATGGGATGTAGTAGTACGAATACCTTGTGACTTGTTCTACTTTTATTATACGTAGTGTGATTCTGCTTGTAAAGAATTATTATGGAAGTATCTGGTTGCTTAAAATATAAGGATTATTAAGATATCGACAGAAACTTTCGGCAGATGATAACGATATAGAAAAGGAACAAATTTATCGGTTTTTTCGGCGCAGGGCAGATGCAGTAAAAAATTGGAACAGAAACAGCTGCAAAGATAATGGCTGAGAGGAAAATCGGCTGCCTTAACAATTTTAGTGTAGGTTAAATTGATAAAAAAGATTCATGTATGCTGCAGTAAAAATACCTGCAAACACCTCTTTACAGGTAATTGTGCTTCGCTGATTCTACAAACGC
>DAISWV010000014.1:0-14333 GCA_036826195.1 Peptococcaceae bacterium
CATGTCTGGCCAGCAGATTCGGAATCTCATACTGATAAAACAGAAATACTGCAACAGAAAGGCAGACAGTGTTTAACGTGAACGGGTCGTAATAAGCAAATGCCGTATTTAATTCGATTGCTTTGTGATAACTTGCAAATACGGTAAAGGCAAGGCTTGCTAAGCCAGCCGCATAACAGAGGTACCGGGTGGTTTTGTTCAGTACGGTTGTGCGGAAATAGTAACCCAGTACAAAATAGCCGGTGTATCCCAGTGTAAACGAAAAAAACATAAACTGGCGCATGGTTTTTGCCCAGGTAAACGGAACCACTGGAAGAATCACTGCAAAACAGAAGGCCAGCACCAGAAAATACTGCATCAGGGTGCGATCAGCGGTAATTTTTTTGAGAAACGGAATAATCAGATACAGCCCCAGCAGCATATAGCAGTACCATAAATGATAATGGCCGGTCTGGAATGCAGTGAGTACCGAAGACCAGTCTATCTCGTAACCGCGTAAAAGCGCCCAGAACACATTGCGCCATGTGGCATAGAAAAATGACCAGAAAATCAGAATAATCAGAATTTTTTTGCAGTAGCGGTGAAACAGTTTCGATAGCGGAATCTCTTTGTGAGGGTCCAGCAGAAACATACCGCTTATCATTACAAAAATAGATACCGCAGGTCGGGCGGCGCTGTCGTAAGCGTGAAAGGTGAACCATTCCGCAGAATCAACGGGCACAGCTGCCCAGTATTGTGCCGCCACATGCAGCAGCACTACCATAAACGCTGCACTGATGCGCAGCAGATCTGCATAATGAGTACGTTGAGCCATAAAAATCTCCTGTAATAAAAATGAATAACGAATCCCTTTTATTTTACACGAGAATTGCAGCAGTGAAAAGTAGGAGATGAAATGTTACCGGCTTATTTGATGTAGGAATGTAGGACATGTAGTCAGCTTTACTAAATTTTTTTGTATTTTATTTCTGCTTTTTATTTTTTTCTAAAAAGTCCTACATCTCCTACACCGGCCTATTGGTTGAGCTATTTCTTCCTGCATGAAAACTGCACCAATCCTACACTACTATACATACAAAACAAAGATATAAAACAAAAACGGGCCGCTGTGATCTTACACGGTGGTCCGTTTCTGGTATCTGAGATAGTTTGTTTTTAAGTCAAATCCGGAGAACTGTGCCGTACGATACGGAGTTCCTGCCCGGAGGAAGCGTCGGTAAAGATGGAGAAATGTTCCCCGACAACGGAGCCGCGTATTTCCCAGGTGAGAAGTTCGCGGACGCTGTATTCGTCCGGAATCAGGGCAAGTCGTACCTCCTCCACCTGAAAGTTTGGATTTCTGTTTTCCAGAAGCTGCTTCTGGCTGATAGCGGGAGCGGGCAGATTTCGCGGATGATGCCGGGTGGCGTAACTGGTCTGGTCAAAATTCAGGATAGAGTTATCATCCAGCGCCATTTGTATTTTCACCATATCCGAATAAATATAAATGTTATTCTGTTTCGGCACAAAGGTCAGGTCAGCGGTGCGGTCATCGGTAATGGCATCAATACAGGCCATATCGCTGAAATGCAGATTCTGCAGCAGCTCTTCGGCACGGGCGACAGCCTGTTTTGCAGTAAATTGCGGTTCGCGAATATTCCGTGTCTGATAAAACTGCAGAATATGGCCGCCGTTCTGACTGACCTCCACATATAAAACAGTGTCTTCGCTTTCGTTATGGTAGCGCACACCGTAAACGGGAATGCGGGTGTCTTCTGACACAAACTCCACCTGACCGTCTGAATGTGCGATGTGAAACATATCCAGAAAATCATCAGCTGCCGATACGGCATCTTCCCGGGTAATCCGGGCCCCTTCAATGGCACGTGGCTCCGGCTCGATTTTGCGGACGCCTTCCTCAAATTTCAGCGCAGGGAAGGCATGTATTTGTGATTCGATGCTGCGAAATGCGGCAGCCACAGCATTCTCTTCGTCTTCTAAAGAGAGGGTGGAAAGCAGCAGATTTTCGTTCAGAATCCGGTTTTCCAGCTTGTCCAGTTCAATCTGCACTACGCGGGAACGCTGATAAAAATCTTCCAGCTGGTTCCAGTCCGTTTCAGAAAGCGGATGCTGGTGCAATACATTCTTTCTCAACAGGTAATAGCTGTATTCCGCCACATCGTTCAGAAGAAGGTCGGTGTTTTCCAGTTCGTGCATGGCAACCGGCAGATTCCCAAGATAGCTGATAGCACTGGAGACTTCCTGCCAGAGGCTGGAAAGACCAAGCAGAAGCTGTTCCTGGCTGCTGGTGACCAGAAGCTGTGCCAGCTGCCCGTTCATAGCCTGTACCGAATCGGACAGTTCACCAAAACTGCGCTGATATTGATTCTCTGCCTGGTAGGCAGTGGATGTTTTCTGCTGTTCCAGTGTATTGATTTTCTGCTGAAACCACCAGAAGCCACCAGCAAGAAAAAATAACAGAAGCACGATCAGAAACAGATAAAGATGACGCTCTCGTTTCATAGGCTCACACTCCAAATACATGTTTTCCGATGCGGGTAATCACTTTGCGTGACCAGATCCATTTGCTGGTTGCTGTAGCAGGATTCCAGTAATATAATGCACCATAGGTCGGATCCCAGCCGTTTATAGCTGCTTTTGCCGCTTTCAGAGCTTCTGCATCCGGTTCCATGTAATACTGACCGTCGCTGACCGCATCAAAGGCGCCGGGCTGAAAACAGACGCCATGAACGCTGTCGGGAAATTTTTTATCTTCCACCCGGTTTAAAATTACAGCACCTACTGCAACTTTTCCCACATACGGTTCCCCGCGTGCTTCGCCGTGAATCATTTTTGCCAGCACGGTTACATCGTTGTTTCCGTAGGTGCCGCTGCCGGCCTGTGCTTCGCTGCCTGATGAACCGGAAAGTGCCAAAAGCAGAGCGGCAAAAAGCAGGATACCTATTCGTTTCTGCATAAAAATTCCTCCTGTTTCTGTTTTTTTTAGTATGTATCAAACAGAAGGGGAACATACAGATTCTTTAGGGTGCAATGATAACCGGTGTATTAATGGAAACAGCATCGAATAATGTTTCTACATCGGCATTATGCATGCGAATACAGCCAAGCGATACAGCCGTGCCGATACTTTCCGGAGCATTCGTGCCGTGAATCCCATATCCCGGATTGTTGAGGCCAATCCAGCGTGTGCCGAAAACACCCGGCTCGGTCAGGATTTTTTTATTGATAACGTACCAGTTTCCAGCCGGTGAAGGCGTCTGCATTTTTCCGACGGCTACGGGAAACCGGTATCGCAGGATACCATTCTGAAAAAATGTAAGGCGATACTGGCTCAGTTCAATGACAATATAATCGTTCATAGGTTCTCCATCCTTTTTGCTTTTTGTCAGTATACGAAGTGCTTCGGAAAAAGGTGCGGCAGAAAAGCGGATGTGCTATAATAAAAGCAGAAAAAGCGACATATCATACAGAAAACCAGAAAGCAGGAATCATAACGAAAGGATTTGATAGAATGGATCGTCTGGAACAGCAGATGCAGTTTGCGCTGGAAATTGACAAAGAAAAACAGATTCACCGCCAGACTTACTGCAGTGATAATAAAACAATGGAAAATGATGCGGAACATGCATGGCATGCGGCACTGATGACGATTCTGCTGAGCGAATATGCCAGCGAACCGTTTGATGTGCTGAAAACGGTAACCATGCTGCTGATTCACGATATCGTGGAAATTGATGCAGGGGATACCTATGCCTATGACGAAGCCGGAATTGCTACCCAGGCAGAACGAGAACGTAAGGCTGCCGACAGAATTTTTAACATTCTGCCGGAAGATCAGGCGAAAAAACTGATGGATTTATGGCTGGAATTTGAAGCCGGGGAGAGTGCTGAAGCGCGTTTTGCAAAAGTCATGGACAATATTCAGCCGATTATGCTGAATGCGGCTACCGATGGCCGGGCATGGAAAGAACATGAAGTGAAACTGAGCAAAATTATAAAGCGCAACAAAAAAACGCCGGAAAATTCACCGGCATTATGGGAGTATATGCTGAACCATTTCATCATGCCGAATGTGGAAAAAGGTAGAATTATGGATGACAGAGAGTAACAGAAAATCTGAAAGATAACTAAAAAAAGAGCAGGTATGCATTTCCGCTACCCTCGTAAAATGGACAGCTGCTCGTCCCGTCTTTTGCTTTGTGGACTACGTCCACAGCAAAAAGAACGTGACTTCGCACCAGTTCATTTTAATCTCGACACCGCGGAAATCATATCCTGCTCTTTTTGTTTTTAAGATAATCACGATGTTTTTTGGTTTTATATCCACGCTTTGTACAGCAAATCCACACCCTGCTGCATCTGTTCTGTTGTCAGAGCTCCAAATCCCAGCAGTACTTTGCTCTGGTGTTCTTCGGGAACAGGGCCATTGAAATACGGGGAAATGGGATACACTTTTACTCCGGCTTCTTCGGCTTTTTTGCACATTTCGGCTTCACTGAGGCCGTTTTTCAACTGCACGGTCAGATACAGCCCCGCTCCTTCACCAAAAATCTGCAGCTGATTTCCAAAAACAGAAAGCGCCTGCGCCAGTTCCTGACCGCGGGTTCGGTAGACCTTACGCATTTTGTTCAGATGGGTTTCAAAGTGCCCGGAGGTAATAAACTCATGCAGCACCGCCTGTTCAAAGCGGGAAACAGCTGAAGAAAAGAATACATACTGTTCCAGATACTGTTTTAACAGCGGCCGTGGAAGTACCATATAGCTGATACGCAGTGAAGGTGCAATAGATTTGGAAAAAGTGCCAAGGTAAATCACTCTACCGTTTTTATCAAGACTTTGCAGCGCCGGGACAGGCCGGGAATTGTAACGGAATTCGCTGTCGTAATCATCTTCGATGATATAGCGGTTGCTGCCTTCCTGCGTCCAGTTCAGCAGTTTGATACGCCGGCTGACCGGCATGGTAATACCCAGCGGAAACTGATGTGACGGTGTTACATAAACAGCGATATTATCGTAGGAATTTAATGGCTCAATCTGCATGCCGTGTTCATCCAGCGGAAAGGCTTTTACGCTGTGGCCCATGCGCTGAAAAAAATGCATGGCTTTATGGTAAACCGGATTTTCCATGCCGATAGTGCAGCTGCTGTCCAGAATATAGCTCAGCATCTGCAGAAGATTATCATTTCCGGCACCGATGATAACCTGTTCGGCTGTACAGTTTACGCCGCGAGCCTGATAAAGATAACGCGCGATAGACTGTCGCAGATTATAATCACCCTGTGGCGGTGTGCTGGTCAAAAGATCTGGGTCATACTCGTTGAAGCATTTATTCATAGTTTTGCGCCAGGCCTGAAACGGAAATTTATCCCGGGCCACATCGCTAATGGAAAAATCGACAAGTACGGATGGTTTTGTATGCACGGTCTGGGGCTGTTTTATCTCTGCGTGTCTAGTCTGAACCAATTCGTCTAGATGACATACAAAAAAACCGCGCTGTGGTCTGGCTATTAAAAATCCTTCTGAAACTAGCTGACTGTATGCAGCACTTACAGTATTGACACTGATTTGCATCTGAGCGGCCAGCTGCCGCTTGGATGGCAGCCGTTCATTTTCCGGCAGACTGCCGTTTCGAATCTGCTGTTTAATTTGCTGATAGACCTGTACATAAAGAGGTTCATCGTTTTCCTGCAAGGAAAGATGGAGCATAATTATCACCAACTGATACCATTAAAATTATAAAAACTGATACTTTTAACAAGTTCACCATAGCATTATTATAGTAGCAGAAAACGAGGCTCGTCAACAATCAAAAATAAAATGAGAAAAGAGATGGTTGTTTTGCGTCATTCAACAAAAGATATGGTGCTGGCCGGGATGGGGATTGCGCTGGTATTTGTGGCAACACTGATTAATATCAAATTACCTATCGGGCAGGGAGGGCTGATTCACCTAGGCAATGTGCCGCTGTTTTTATTTGCTATTTTATTTGGCAGAAAGACTGGCGCCATCGCCGGAGCATTCGGCATGGGTCTGTTTGATTTAATGGGAGGCTGGACACCATGGGCACCTGCCACATTTATGGTTGTGGGGCTGATGGGCTATACCGTCGGGCTGGTTGCAGAACGGAATGATAGTACCGCTGGTTATGTGCTGGCTGTTGTTCTGGCCTGTGTGATTAAAGTTGCCGGCTATTATGTGGCGGAAGCGCTGATTTACGGCAACTGGGTGCAGCCGGTGCTGTCTATTCCGGGGAATCTGATGCAGATTGGCGTGGCGGCGCTGATTGTGCTTCCAATGGCTGGTACTCTGAAAAAAGCACTGAAACGTTAAGAAAAACACAAAAGAAAAACCTAGTATTGCAGACAGACGAAGAAGTGCGGCGTTTTAGCGGGAATTTTATCGGAATTTTATATGGAAAGGCTGCTGATTTTTATGAAAAAAATTATGACACCGGGCCCGACTCAGGTGCGGGAAAATGTGCGAATGGCCAGAAGCCTGGCAACCACCAATCCTGATCTGGATCTGGAATTTTATGAGTATTATAAAGATACCTGTGATTTATTGAGTGAGCTGCTGCATACGAAAAATGTATGCTATATTTTGAGCGGTGAAGGGATTCTGGGGCTGGAAGCAGCCTGTGCATCGCTGACGGAACAGGGGGACCGTGTTTTAGTGCTGGATAACGGTATTTTTGGCAGAGGTTTTGCTGATTTTGTTAAAATTTATGGCGGCGAACCGGTACTGTATACCGCGGATTATCATCAGGCGTTTGATGTGAAGGCACTGGCGGATTATCTGGAACAGGATCATGATTTTAAATATGCAGCAGTAGTTCACTGTGACACGCCAACCGGTGTGCAGAACCCGATTGAGGAAATCTGTCCGTTATTAAAACGCTACGGGATATTATCTGTAGTGGATGCGGTAGCTAGTATGTTTGGTGTAGATATTGATGTGGATGCCTGCCAGGCAGATATTGTCTGCGGCGGTTCTCAGAAAGCACTGTCGGCTCCGGTAGGGCTTACGATGGTATGTGTCAGTGACGATGCTATTCGGGCAATGGAACAGCGTAAAACTCCGATTGCGTCGTTTTACGCGAATCTGCTGACGTTCCGTGACTACTACAAAAACAAATGGTTTCCATACACAATGCCAATCAGCGATATTTACGGGCTTCGAACAGCGCTGGAAAATGTAAAGGCGGATAAAGATATTCATAAACGTCATGCAGAAATTGCATCGGCAACCCGACAGGCTGTGCAGGAAGCCGGGCTGAAGCTGTATCTGAAAAAAGGCTACTGTGCGACCGTTACTGTTGTAGAAGTGCCGGAAGGAGTAGATTCTGCAGATTTGCTGAACACTATGACAGACAAATACGGCGTTATGATTGCCGGCTGTTTTGATTTTCTGGCAGGTAAGGTGATTCGTCTGGGTCACATGGGGGAAAATGCGAATGTGGAAGATGTGGCCATGATGCTGAATGCTCTGGATGGTACTTTTGCAGATTTAGGATATCAATTGAATGCATCGTTAAAAGACGTATTTGTGAGAGAACTTCATTTATAAAAATGATAAACCGCAGTATTTGTTAGAAGTACTGCGGTTTTTATATTATGTTCTATATAAAAATTTTATATGACGGTAGAAATATTTTACAGAAAATCATTTGAGTCTATTATAATAATTCGGTATAATATAGTATTAACGAGTATTGTAAATATCTGCTGTGCGGGAGGGACTAGAATGGCCAGAGCAAAGGAAAAAAGTGTTTTTTTCTGTCAGGAATGCGGCTATGAGAGCGCGAAATGGCTTGGCAAATGTCCAGGCTGCGGGCAGTGGAATACGTTTGTAGAAGAACTTGTATCAAAGCAGAAAAAAGATTCCTCTCGTACAACGCCGTCTGTGGAGGCAGTGGCATTGCATGAAATTTCCTATGACGATATGCTGCGGATAGACACCGGAATCCAGGAACTGAACCGTGTATTGGGCGGAGGAATGGTGCCTGGTGCACTGATGCTTCTGGCCGGTGATCCTGGTATTGGAAAATCTACACTTACTATGCAGCTGTGCGGTGCAATAAAAACCGAAGCATCTGTGCTGTATGTATCTGGCGAAGAATCACGGCAGCAGTTGAAAATGCGTGCACAGCGTTTAGATGTAAAAAACGAGAATCTGATGATTTTAACAGAGAATAATCTGGAAGCGATTGAAGCACAGATACAAAAAATGAAACCGAAGCTGGTGATTCTGGATTCCATTCAGACCGTATATCTTCCGGAAATTACATCGGCTCCGGGAAGTGTAAGTCAGCTTCGTGAGTGTACCGGGCGTATTATGCAGTGGGCAAAAGGGATGGAAATCTCTGTGATTGTAGTTGGGCATGTGACGAAGGATGGTTCGGTGGCTGGTCCTCGTGTGCTGGAACATATGGTGGATACAGTGCTGTTTTTTGAAGGCGAGCGCCATAATCAGTTCCGGATTCTGCGTGCGCTGAAAAACCGCTTTGGTTCAACCAATGAAATCGGAGTCTTTGAAATGCAGGAAAAAGGGCTGCTGGAAATCAGTAATCCTTCAGAAATTTTTTTATCGGAACGGCCGAGAGATGCTGTTGGCTCGGTAGTGGTGCCATGTATGGAGGGCAGTCGCCCGGTGCTTGTAGAACTGCAGGCACTGGTGGCTTCCAGCCCGTATGGTCAGCCGCGCCGGATGACAAATGGTGCAGATTATAACCGTACTGCTATGCTTCTGGCAGTTCTGGAGAAGAAAATGCGGCTTCCGTTAGGCAATCAGGATATTTTTCTGAATGTGGTTGGCGGGCTGAAAATTGATGAGCCGGCGATTGATTTAGGGATTATTGTAGCTTTGGTATCCAGTATGCAAAACCGGCCAATTATAGATGATGTGATTATTTTAGGCGAAGTAGGGCTGACTGGTGAGGTTCGCACCATTAGCTTTTTAGAAAAACGACTGATTGAGGCAGAAAAAATGGGTTTCCGCATGGCAGTTGTACCTGAGGCAAATCTCAAACGGAATCAGCAGTATCCGATTGAGGTGCGTGGTGTCAGCCATGTGTCGGAAGCATTGCGTATAATATTAGGAGGTGCGTAAATGGAACGTATTGCAGGGAAAAAAGGGGAACTGCTTAGCTTATTAAAAATTACTGCGCCGGGGACTCCTTTGCGCGAGGGGCTGGATAACGTGCTCCGTGCAAAAACCGGCGGTCTGATTGTATTAACGGATGACCCGGCTATTAACAATATGGTAACCGGCGGTTTTGTCATCGATAGTCCTTATTCGCCGGCAAGCCTCTATGAACTGGCAAAAATGGACGGTGCGATTATTCTGAATAAAGATGCCACACGGATTTTGCGTGCCAATGCCCATCTGAATCCAGACCCGAGTGTTCCATCTATGGAAACCGGTATTCGGCACCGCACTGCTGAAAAAGTGGCGCGTCAGATGGATGTAATGGTGGTGTGTATTTCGCAGCGTCGAAATGTAATCACTTTATTTAAAGGCGATATCAAATATTATCTGAAAGAAAGTGAAGTACTGCTGGATATGGCAAGCCAGGCAGTACAGACTCTGGATAAATATAAAACAGTTCTGGACAAGGCGTTAAACAGCCTGAGTGTTCTGGAATATGACGGCATGGTTTCGATTAATGATGTGGCAAAGGTTCTGCAGCGTGCAGAAATGTTTGCGCGTGTAGAAGAAGAATTGAGTAAATACATCAGTGAGCTGGGCACAGAAGGTCGCCTGATTCAGATGCAGGTGGAAGAATTAATTGCCAACGTGGCTCGTGATGAAGATCGTACCATTATGGACTACGAAAACTGGAACGGACAGAAAACTGTGAAAGAGGTACGGGAGCGTCTGCGTGGGCTCAAAACCGAGGACTTGCTGCATCTGGAAGTGTTTGCTCGTGAGCTGGGTTATGAAATCAGCAAAGAACAGGATACAATCCTGGTAACACGCGGATATCGTCTGTTGAGTAAAGTTCCACGTTTACCGGCAGTCGTTATCCAGAACATGATTAATTATTTTGGTTCCTTCTCGGCGATTCAGCAGGCTTCGGTAGAAGAATTGGATGAAGTAGAAGGGATTGGGGAAACCAGGGCGAAAACAATTAGAGATGGCTTAAAACGTATGCGAGATCAGATTTACTCGGAATTCCACTGGGTATAAGCAGAAAATAACAGAAAAAGCTGACAGAAGAAGCAAGATTTTGTTAGAAATTCTTGACATTTGTTTTGTAAAATAGATTACAGGAGAGGAGGTGAAACAAATGAGAGATCGTGAATTGATTGTAAAACGCGTACTTCAGTTTTTATTCGCTTTGGCAGGGATTGCAGCCGGGGTATATATTTCACCGATTCTGGCGGTGCCGCTGACAATGCAGCTTGGATGGTCTGCAAAAAGTCTGATGTATATGCAGATTGGTCTGGCTGCGGCAGGCGCATTGCTTGGCTGGCTGATTGCATCACCGATTCTGAACAGAACGGTGGCTCTGACAAAGTGGGCGGAAGGGAAATTACAGAAAATGTCTACTCAGGATTTACTGAGTGGCGCCATTGGTTTAATTATCGGACTTATCATTGCATTTTTTATTGGCTCTGCGCTGTCCGGCATTCCGATTATCGGCTCGGTGATTCCAGTACTGGCCTGTATCTTTTTTGGATATCTGGGTCTTAGTCTTGGTATCAGCAAACGAGAAGGGATTGCAGCATTTTTCAGCGGACTTGGCAGAGAAAACAGTAACCGATTTAGAAACAAAGGCAAGACACGAGCAGCAGGGTATTGCAACATGCCTAAGGTTCTGGATACAAGCGTTATTATTGACGGCAGAATCGCAGATATCTGCAAAACAGGGTTTGTAGAAGGCCCTATTATTATTCCTAATTTCGTATTGGAAGAGTTACGGCACATTGCCGATTCCTCTGATGCCCTGAAACGTGCGAAAGGTCGCCGCGGTCTGGATATTCTCAATGTAATCCGAAAAGAGCTGGATATCGAGGTTGAAATCTCCAGCAAAGATTACGATGATATCGCCGAAGTGGATGACAAACTGGTACGTCTGGCGCAGGAATTATACGGCTGCGTGGTAACGAATGACTACAATCTGAACAAAGTGGCGACACTGCAGGGTGTGGTGGTTCTGAACATCAATGAGCTGGCAAACGCCATCAAACCGGTGGTGCTTCCGGGTGAAAAAATGATTGTTACTGTTGTCAAGGATGGGAAGGAACATAATCAGGGTGTAGCCTATCTGGATGACGGAACCATGATTGTTGTGGAAAACGGACGCCGTTATATGGGTGAAACTATCGAGGTGGAAGTAACCAGTGTTATTCAGACGAATGCAGGCCGAATGATTTTTGGGAAACCGGCAGAAAAAATTGAACGTTATTAACAATATGATGCACAGTGAAAAGGAGGTGCTGCGATTCTGCGGCAGCTCCTTTCGGTGTACTTGAAAGGATGTGTACCTGGAGTGAAAACAGCTGTGATTTTACTGGCTGCCGGTTCGGGGAAACGCATGCAGGCAGGAAAAAACAAACTGTTCCTGACTCTGCATGATAAACCGGTACTGGCCTATACTGCTGACGCGTTTCAGAAAAGTCCTATGGTGGATGGGATACTTGTGGTTGCAAAAGATAGTGAACTGGAACAGATTCGACAGATGCTTCCACGGTGTGCATATGATAAAATCATTGGATATACAACCGGCGGAAAAGAACGGCAGGATTCTGTTCTGTGCGGATTGCAGGCACTGCCTGCTGAATATGAACGGGTACTGATTCATGACGGCGCACGTCCTTTTGTGACCGTTGAACTGATTGCGGCTTTGTTGGAAAATCTGTCACCGGAATGCGGTACGATTGCTGCTGTGCCGGCAAAAGATACGGTAAAGCGCGTAGACGATTCGGGCTTTGTGCAGGAAACACTGAAACGCAGTGAACTCTGGAATATTCAGACACCGCAATGCTTTTACACAGCACCGATTCTGGATTGTTATCTGCGTGGGAAGAACGATGGTTATATTGCTACGGATGATGCTTCACTGGCAGAAAGATATGGCCTGGCGGTAAAAGCAGTCCCTGCCTATTATGAAAATATTAAATTGACCACCCCAGAGGATCTGGATGTGGCAGAAGTATTTCTGAAACGATTAAATCTGGTGTAAGTAGGTGAACGATATGCGTGTTGGATTTGGATATGATGTACATCGTCTGGTAGAAGAACGTAAACTGATTCTTGGCGGCGTGGAAATTCCGTACGAGAAAGGTTTGCTGGGTCATTCTGATGCGGATGTGCTGGTACATGCTGTTATGGATGCTATGCTGGGCGCAGCCGGTATGGGAGACATCGGTCGGCATTTTCCAGACAGCGACAACCAGTATAAAGGCATTAATAGTATGATTCTGCTTGAAAAAGTGACAGAACTGTTGACAGAGGCAGGATATATAGTCAATAATATGGATGTTACTGTAGTGGCACAGCGTCCGAAGCTGGCCGGTTTTATTCCTCAGATGGAGGAAAACCTGGCGAAAGCGGTAGGGGTGGAAAAAGAGGATGTTAACGTAAAAGCCACCACTACTGAAAAATTGGGCTTTGAAGGTGAAGGCCTGGGCATGAGTGCTTATGCGGTATGCACCATAAAAAAACGGGTGCAGGCAGAATAATTCAGTTAGAAACAAAACAGAAATTGATAAATTACGATGGAGGAATGAATCATGGAAAAATATAGAGTGCGTTTTGCACCTAGTCCAACTGGTCCGCTGCATATTGGCGGTGCCCGTTCTGCATTATTTAACTACCTGCTGGCGCGTAAAAGCGGCGGCCAGTTTGTAGTACGTATTGAAGACACTGATCTGGAACGTTCCAGCAAAGAGTCTGAAGTAAATATTCTGGAATCTCTGAAATGGCTGGGCCTGGATGCCGATGAATCTGTATGGGATGGTGGTCAGTTTGGTCCATACCGTCAGACAGAACGTCTGGATATCTATAAAAAATATGCTGATCAGCTGTTAGCAGAAGGCAAAGCATACTATTGCTTCTGCAGCGAGGAAGAAATCGAAGCAGAACGTGCAGCGGCAATGGAAAAAGGCGATATGCCGATGTATAGCGGCAAATGCCGTCATTTAACGGAAGAACAGAAAGCAGCATACATTGCAGAAGGTCGCAAACCGGTTATTCGTCTGCATGTACCGCATGGCGATAAATTAGTGGTAGATGACGCTGTACGCGGTGTTGTAACTTTTGAATCCGATGGCGTTGGTGACTTTGTTATCGTGAAGTCCGATGGCATCCCAACCTACAACTTTGCTGTTGTTGTGGATGATCATCTGATGGAAATCAGCCATGTTATCCGTGCAGAGGAACATTTATCTAACACTCCTCGCCAGATTGCCGTACACAATGCACTGGGCTGGGAAGTGCCAAAATATGCACATATCTCTTTAATTTTAGGTGAAGACCGTAAAAAAATGAGTAAACGTCATGGTGCTACATCGGTAACCCAGTATGAAAAAATGGGTTATCTGCCAGAGGCAGTGTTTAACTTCCTGGCGCTGTTAGGATGGTCTCCAGGCGGCGAAGATGAAATTATGACCAAAGAAGAAATTATCGAAAAGTTCGATCTGGAATCGGTTTCCAAAAGTCCTGCTGTATTCGATATGGAAAAGCTGAAATGGCTGAACGGTCATTATATTCGTCAGTGTTCTGTTGAACGTCTGGTTGGGTTGGCGATTCCTTATCTGCAGGGTGAAGGCTATCTGAAAGAAGATGTAACAGAAGCCGACAAACAGTGGGTGACTTTAATCATGCAGGCATTACAGGAAAAAATTCATACTATTAACGATATCGGTGAATTTATGCACCTGTTCGTTGGTGAAGATATTGTAATCGAAGATGAAGAAGCAAAAGAAGTTCTGGCTGATCCGGATGTACCGACTGTAATTGCTGCATTAAAAGAAAAACTGGCAGAACTGCCGGAATGGAACGCAGATGATGTGAAGAAAATTTTTAAAACCATCAGCAAAGAAACCGGTCTGAAAGGGAAAAAAGTATTTATGCCGATCCGTGTGGCATTAACCGGTCAGATGCACGGTCCGGATTTACATTTCATCATTCCTGTGCTGGGGCCTGAACTGGTTGCGAAACGCCTGCAGAAAACGGTGAATATGTAATGAATGCCAATATGATTATCCGGCCTATGACAGAGCAGGACTGGCCGCAGGTGGCTGCTATCTATGTGCAGGGCATCGTGAGCCATAAGGCGACCTTTGCACAGCAGGCTCCGTCCTATGAAACATGGGATGCGGATCATC
>DAISWV010000015.1:0-13926 GCA_036826195.1 Peptococcaceae bacterium
CATCCCGATGCAGTGGGCGGCTTTGCCGATGCGTTTGTCGATTACGGGCTAGAGGTGCATGTTCCGGAAGAGCTGCTGGCCCTGGTGCCGGAAGACAAACAGGAGGCGTTACTGGGTGTGCTGGCGCAGGATCCGCGGCCTTCTTATCAGAATGATCCGGAGCGTGTGTATGGTGTTTCCTTTGGCACGCAGAATATCCGGTTTCAGGTGAAAGAGAATGTTCTGACCGTAATTGCTGTGGATACAGTATCATTGGGAAAACAAGGTTGAGAAAAAAAACAGGGTATGGTATACTGATTTTATCAGTAAGAGTTATTTGAACAACAGGAGTGTGGTAGATATGCTGGCAAAAGATATTATGACAAGTGATGTTATCACTGTGCGTGAAGATACAACCATCGATGAAGTAAGCAGACTGTTTGTAGAAAAACACATCAGCGGGCTTCCCGTTGTAAACCAGTACGATAAACTGGTTGGGGTTATCAGTGAAGGTGACCTGATGTATAAACACAAACCGGTAAAACCGCCGACATTTATTAATCTGTTTGACGGGCTGTTCCCGGTTGACCGCAAAGAGTTCCAGGAAGATATGAAACGCATTGCAGCCCATGAGGTAAAAGATCTGATGACCAGACCGGCAATCTATGCATACGAACATACCACTATCGGGGAGCTGGCGACTCTGATTGTAGAGAAAAAGGTAAACCGTATTCCGATTGTAAACGAAATCATGGAAGTTGTGGGGCTGGTTTCCCGTCATGACCTGGTTCGCAGTATGATTACCAGCGCACAGGAAGAAGCAGAATAACAATATGGTACACCAGAATCTGATAGCCGGTTCTGGTGTATTTTTATATACCGGTATCAAGATAGATTTTTGCCGAATATTTTTTTGCGGAATATAGCGTATTGCCGTGAAATTTGCTAAAATAGAGGAAAAATTGTTTGTTTCTGAAGGAGAATGCTATGGAGACAAATCTGTCTACGTTTGAATATCAGAAACTGCTGAATACGGCAATGGATATCGGGCATTGTCTGTTATCTGCCGGTGCGGAAACCTACCGTGTGGAGGAGTCGATTCAGCGGATTCTGTATGCCTATGGTGTGAAGCATGTAGATGTATTTGCCATTACCAATAATATTACGGTTACTATGACGATGGCGGATGACACCTGTTATACCAGGCTGCGGCGCGTATATTCCCGCAGCACCAACTATCAGATGGTGGAGGATTTAAACAATCTGAGCCGCTATATCTGCAGCGAGCGCCCTTCGGTGGAAGAGATTCAGCAGAAGGTGCAGCAGATTCAGCAGAAAAAAACCTACCCGGAATGGATGATTGTTACCCTGGGCTTTGGCGGAATTGCGCTGTGGTTTACGCTGTTTTTCGGCGGAAACCTGCAGGATGGAGCCGTTGCCTTTGCGGCCGGCTGCCTGACCCGTGTGGTGTTTCGCGTTATGGATTATCTGCATGCCAGCAGCTTTTTTATTAATCTGGTGTGCAGCCTGATGGTTACGACGATTGCCATGAAAACCGTACAGTATGGAATCGCTGATAACAGTGACTTTATCATTATTGGCACGCTGATGACACTGGTGCCCGGGGTAGCCATAACCAATGCTATGCGCGATGTGATTGCAGGCGATTTGCTGGCCGGCACCATGAAAGGCGTGGAGGCGCTTTTGATTGCGCTGGCACTGGCCATTGGCACGGCTGTGGCGCTGATTGCGATGGGAGGCGTGTAAAATGGAAATGATACTGCAATGTATATATGCGTTTTTTGCCTGCGCCGCCTTTGCTGTATTTTTTAATCTGGGCCTGAAATGGATGCCGCTTACCTGTTTAGGCGGTGCACTGGGCTGGATGGTGTATCTGCTGCTGGGCTGGCAGAGTGATGTGTATGCCTATTTTGTGGCAACCATTGTGATTGCCGTTTATTCTGAGGTGATGGCGCGAATCTGCCGGGTACCGGTAACGCTGTTTTCTATTATCGGGATTCTGCCTTTGGTGCCGGGTGCCGGTATGTATTACACCATGAAATACTGTGCAAGCGGAGATATGGTTATGTTTATGGAGACCGGTGTGCACACACTGGCTCTGGCAGGTGCGATTGCACTTGGAATTGTATTGGTAACATCGGTGGTGCGGATGTGGAAAGTGCTGCAGTCACCAAAAATGTTTTATAAAGAAAAAATACGCAGGGAGGATTATTAACATGGAACAGAATACAAAACAGCTGATTGAACTTTTAATGCAGGGCGTGCAGGATGAAATGAACTCGGCATATAATTATATTGCATTAGCCGGAAGATACGGCGGCGCCGATCTGAAACAGGCATTTTTAAATTATGCATCCGAAGAACTGAAACATGCGCAGAAACTGATGAAGATGCTGCAGGAGCTGGATGCAGTTGTAGAAGATGTGCCGGTTGTGCTGGATGAAATGGATGATTTATATCTGTATCTGATCGAATACATGGCACGGGAAGAATCGGCCGTATTCTATTATGAAGCCCTGAGCCAGCTGATGCCGGAACCGGAAGTACAGCGTCTGTGCCAGGAAATGCGCGGCGAGGAGCAGATGCATTTAAACGGTATGCGTGCGCTGCTTCAAAAAGTAAAGGAGCAGGGCTGATATGACGCAGAAAAGTCCGGAACAGCTGAAATTTGCGCGGTTTCTGGCGCAGATTGGCCATGAGATTCGCACACCGCTAAATGCAATCAAAGGGTTTGGCGAACTTTTGGCCGATGAAACCGTTGGCGAACTGAATCCGGCTCAGAAAAAATACATGGGCAAAATTACAGACAATGCACAGCAGCTTTTGCAGGTGGTAAATCAGATTCTGGACTGGGCTAAAATGGAATCCAGCCAGATTGTGCTGGAAAAGCAGCCCTTAAATATCAGCCGCATTGCTGACGAAGTAGGCAATCTGATGGAACTGCGCATGCAGGAAAAACAGCTTACCTATACCGTAAACAGCGCAGAGTGGGCTAATGTAAACGGCGACTGGGGCCGCTTGCGTGAAGTGCTGGTAAATCTGGTGGGCAACAGTGTAAAGTTTACCGATAAGGGTGGCCATATCACTGTATCCTTTGAACAGAACGAACAGTATATCATCACCCATGTAACCGATGACGGCTGCGGTATCAGCCAGGAAAAGGCATCGCAGCTGTTTGAACCGTTCTCAAAAGGGCTGGATCGCTCCGGCGAAGAAAAAAACAGCGGCCTGGGCCTTTGGATCTGCCGCTCCATTATCGAACTGCATGACGGACACATCTGGGTAAAAAGCGAAGAAGGCAAAGGCACTACATTTTCCTTTGCACTGCCATGCAGCTAAAACAAAACAAATTAAAAAAACTGGTTTTCGATTTCATATCGAGAACCAGTTTTTTTGTTCTACCTGTCCACCTTTTTGCATATAGTGTGATATCTGACAGACAGAGAGAGGGAGGGACAGGCTGATGGCAAAAGAGACGGTTGGAATGCTGATAAAGCAGTATTTTCCGGCGGAGCTGCAGCAGAAGATGCTGCGCCTGGAACCGGTATTTGACGAGGTGCAGGAGATACGCTGCCGCGTAGAACGGCCGCTGGTGTTTCGGCTGCGGCAGAACCGGGAAGAGCAGATTACGGAGCGGCTTTCGGCCCGGGAGCTGCACCATATTGTGGACCGGATCAGTCAGGGGTCGGTGTATGCGTGGGAGGAGGAGTTTCGGCAGGGGTATCTGACACTTTATGGGGGCCACAGGGTCGGGCTTGCGGGCAAGGCTGTGCTGGAGCAGGGGCGCATTCGCACTCTAAAACAGATAAGCGGGCTGAATATTCGGATTGCACGTGCGGTTCCGGGAGCGGCTGATGCGCTGATTCCTCTGGTGACGGAGGGCGGCAGGCTGCATAATACGCTTTTAGTATCGCCGCCCGGCTGTGGCAAAACGACAATGCTGCGGGATCTGATTCGTCAGCTCAGCAATGGTATTCCCGAACGGAAGCTGGCCGGGGTAAATATCGGTGTGGTGGACGAGCGTTCTGAACTGGCTGGCTGTGTAAACGGGATACCTCAGCTGGATATTGGTCTGCGGACGGATGTGCTGGATGGATGCCCGAAAAGTGAAGGTATTCGGATGTTAGTGAGGTCGATGGGGCCGCAGGCGGTGGCAGCGGATGAAATTGGAACAGCCGCGGATGCAGCCGCACTGGAAGAGGCGCTGCAGAGCGGTGTTGCTATGATAACAACCGCGCATGGAACCGGCATGCAGGATTTGATGCGTCACCCTGTATTGAAGCATCTGGTAATGCAGGGCTGCTTTCCGGTGATTGTATCGCTGCGCTGGGAACATGGACAGATTGTACTGCAGGAGGAAAGAGGCGGTTTTTGATGAAACTGAGTGGCATGGTGCTTCTGATTGGAGCTGGAACAGCCTTTGGATTTTACAAGGCATACGGGTTTCAAAAGCGTATTGCGGATATTATTCTGCTGCAGAATGCTTTTCGGATGCTGGAAACCGAAATTTTTTACACGCTGACGCCGGTTCCGGCTGCGCTGGAATTGCTGGAAACGCGGCTTGAAGAACCGGTAAAGCAGTTTTTTCATCAGGTATGTGACGGAGTGAACAACGGAGGGCTGCCGGTGTTTGGCGCGTGGGAATGCGGTATGGATATTCTGCAGCAGAAGAGTTTCTGCGGCAAAGAGGAGCTGGATGCGATCAGAAGTTTTGGTATGAGCCTGGGAGAAGGCGATGTGTACGCGCAGCAGAAAAATTTTCAGCTGCTGCAGCAGAGACTGCAGTATGCTCTGGAAAAGGCTGAACAGGAGCGGGCCGAGCAGGGCAGAGTCTGGAAGTATATGGGCGTCTGCGGCAGTATGGCTGCTGCAATCTTATTATGCTAGGGGGAAACCGCAGATGGTACAGATTGATATTATCTTTAAAATAGCAGGTATCGGGATTCTGACGGCGGTGCTGCACAGTGTACTTAAATCTATGGGCAAAGAAGACCAGGCCTCGCTGGCAGCGCTGGCTGGACTGGCCATTGTCATGTTTATGGTGATTGAACTGCTGGCAGAGCTGTTTACCTATGTACGCACTGTGTTTCTTTTGTATTAGCAGGAGGCCGGCATGAGTATTTTTCAGGTACTTGGCTGCGGATTTCTGGTGCTGGTGTTATGGCTGATACTGCAGCAGTATAAAAGCAGTACGGCTGTTTTTGTCGTAACAGCATTCGGGGCAATGGTGTTTTTAAGTATTGCCGGGGCGCTGCAGAATGTGTTGACGACATTAATGAAGCTCAGTGAGCAGGCCGGTGTTAATGTAATTTATCTGACAACGATATTTAAAATGATTGGAATTGCATGGCTGACCGAATTTTTCTGTCAGGTCTGCCGGGATGCCGGAAGTACGGCTCTTGCGGTAAAGGTGGAATTTGCAGCCAAAACTGCAATCCTGATGCTGACGTTTCCTGTGCTTACAGCGGTGCTGGAAAGCGTCATCTCGATTCTGTAAACAGCGTTATTTACGGGAGGAACTGCTATGGAATGGCTGGAGGAACTGGATACCGATACACTGCTGCAGACCATTGAACAGCAATTGCAGCAGGAGCTTCCCTCGTTTTCTGTACGCAATCTGTTTTACCAGCTGATAAACGGAGGAGATCTGCCGGCTTTCTCTGAACTGCTGCAGCAGATGCTGCAGACACTGCTGGCTGATACAGCCGGGCATTTTCATCTGCTTGGGCAGCTGATTCTGCTGGCAATTGTATTTGCTTTATTGCGGCAGCTGGAAGGCAGTTTTGGCCGGGGGAATATTCAGAATCTGTCCGGTATAATGGTACAGGCAGCAGCGGTACTGCTGATTTTAGAAAGCGGACAGCAGGTGCTGGAATATGCATCAGCGGCTGTTTACCGGATGACATCCTGTATGATGGCTCTGCTTCCGGTACAGATGCTGCTGATGACGCTTCTGGGCAATATCCGGACGGCCGGTTTATTGCAGCCATCCCTTCTGTTTATGGTACAGGCTGCGGCTGTTTTTTTCCGCACGGTGCTGCTGCCGCTTGTGACGATGGAATTTCTGCTAAAGCTGATAAACAGTTTTAGTGATACCTATCGCATGACAGGTCTGGCCGCTTTTTTACGCAAGGTGATTTTAACGAGCATCAGTTTTTTTATCATGCTGTTTCTGGCTGTGCTCAGCCTGCAGGGTATTGGCGGAAAAGTGATGGATCATCTTGCTTTGCGAACAGCCCGGTATATTGCAGGCAGTGCAGTCCCGGTTGTGGGCGGTATGTTATCCGGGCTGATGGATACGTTTCTAAGCGGCGGGCTTGCAATAAAAAATGCCGTTGGTGTGGTGGGGCTTCTGGCGATTCTGCTCCTTACGGTGCTGCCTGCAGTAAAAATACTGGTGCTGTATTTTCTGTACAGCTTTGCGGCAGCTCTGCTGCAGCCGCTGGGCGATACCCGCATGATAAGCCTTATGGAACAGGCTGCCGGCAGTTTTATGCTGGCCTTTGCCGTGGTTGCGCTGACGGGTATACTGTTTTTCTTTATGATACTGATTGTACTGGCCGCCGGTGGAGCTGCCCTTTAGGAGGACAAACGCATGGAACTTTTGCGAATGGTTATGCTGAATGTGATTGCCATTGTGTTTCTCACAACACTGCTGGATCTGTTACTGCCGGAAGGAAGTATGCGGGGTTATCTGAAAATGGCAATGGGATTTTTTGTTGTGCTGACGCTTCTGCAGCCGGTTCAGCAGATTTTTCGTCCAGATGGAATGTTGCAGCAGTGGCAGCTGACGTTTTCGGATGTTTATCCGGAAACGGTTCCGGTGCAGGGTTCTTTGTACGAGGAGCAGCAGCAGAATATACATGCAGCGTATCAGCAGAAACTGGAGGAACAGGTAAAAGCACTGCTTTTGTTATCTTCCGATATGGAAATTTTTGAAGTCTGCTGCACGGTGGAGGATTATGTACTGCAGCAGATTACCATTACTGCTTTTTCGGAAAGCGACAGCAGCAGCGAGAGAATTGTACAGGCATTAAGCAGTTATTACGGTCTGGAGCCGGCACAGATTTGTATAGAAAACAGGGAGGCGGAGTGTAATGCACTGGAGTGAGATGAACAGCCAGCAGAAGCAGATGATGATTCGCCTGGCGGTGCTGGCTGTACTGGGAATCATTCTGCTGCTGATTGGCGGAACGATGGATAAAAGGGAGCCTGCGGAACCGGAACTGGTTCCGCAGAAGGAAGAGCACGAAATGTTACAGAATACTGCGGCAAGTCCGCTGGAACAGCAGCTGGCAGATACGCTGATGCAGGTAAAAGGGGCTGGCCATGTGACGGTACAGATAACGCTGTATGATTCCGGCAGAAAAGAATATGCCCATGATGTGCAGCGGACAGAACGCACGACAGAAGATACAGCAGATGCAAACCGGAAGCAGACCATCGAGCGGCAGGAGCAGCAGACGGTTGTACAGATGGCCGGACAGGCGGATGCTCTGCTTGTAACGGAGTATATGCCGGAAATCTGCGGCGTGCTGATTGTGGCGGATGGTGCAGGGCAGGCTGCGGTGCAGGAACAGCTTTTACAGGCAGCCGCAACACTTCTGCAGATCTCTGCCGGACAGATTCTCGTACTGCCCGGAAACGGAGGGGAATAACATGGAACGATTAAAAAGAGTAACATCTGCTGTTTTGACTGCGCTGTGCCTGGCACTTTTTTCACTGGCTGTAATCGGAAATCTGTTTACAGATTCGCTGCAGAGTCAGGAAGCTGCGGTGGAGCTAGTGATGACAGAAACTGCTATGTCAGAAACATCGATGACAGAAACCGCTTTGTGGGAAGAAGCTTACATTAAAGAGAAACAGCAGAATCCAGCAGAAGCTGTTCTTTCCGCAAGCGAAAACCAGAATGGTCAGGAAGAGCAGGAGTATCTGAAAAACCGGCTGGCGGCATTGCGCATGATGCGGGATAAAAGCTGGCAGCAGCTTGAGATGCGGCTGGAAGGCCTGACGGATTCTGAAAAAATCAGGCGGCAGGAACAGAATGCGCTGCTGCAGTATAAGGAGCAGAGGCTGGAACTGTTACTGGCCGCGAAAGGTTTTTCCAATTGTCTGGTTGTACTGGACGAGGAGCAGGCAAATATTATTGTGGCAGAGCAGGCTCTGGAAAATCAGTATGAAAAGCTGTATGATCTGATTCTTCGCAACAGTGATTATCCGGCAGAACAGATTATTCTGATACCGGTTGCAGCAAATCCGATATAAGGTGCAGCAGGCAGAATGGCAGCGTATAATTATAACAAACAGTCTGCATATTTTTAAAACACAAAACAGAATAACCGGTCGCAAAAATAGACGGAAACAAAGTTCAGAAACGGAATAACAGCGATTACAGCCTGTTATTCTGTTTCTGAATTTTTTTCTGCATTTTATACAGAATTTATGCAAATGCAGTTTAATTTTTTTTGAAATACTGGTATACTAAAATAGAGTATATCCATATAAATCGGGGTGAGCGATATGCCTGAAAGTAAAAATCAGGAACATACTGCCGGAGAAACTGTGAATGCCTACGGCAGTATCAGGATTTCCGAAGATGCCATTGCCGGAATTGTCAGCATGGTAGTGGCACAGATAAAAGGGATTTCTGCCATGTCTGGAAGCATGACATCCGGACTGACGGAGATGCTGGGTAAAAAGAACCTGACCAAAGGCGTTAAGGTGGAACTGAACAATCAGGATGTTATCATTGCATTGCATATATTTGTGGAATATGGCGTAAAAATTCCGAAACTGGCACTGGAGATTCAGAATCAGGTTAAGGATTCCATTCAGACAATGACCGGCCTGCGTGTGAAAGAAGTAAACATCTATGTACAGGGTGTTACTTTTGATCATACCGAACCGGCAGAGGAAATCGAAGAAACGAAAGAAACAGAGGTGTAATTATTATGAGACATCAAAGTCGTGAAACTGCATTTAAAATTATTTATCAGATTGATATCGGAAAAAATGATATGGAAACTGCGCTGCAGCACACCATGAACAACGATGGGCTGAATGAGCGGGAACAGGTTTTCTGCCGGGAACTGGTAACAGCTGTAGAGGAAAAACTGACAGAAATTGATGCGATTATTCAGAAACATACAACCGGCTGGAAAGTGGAGCGTATGATGAGCGTGGATCGCAATCTGCTGCGTCTGGCTGTGTATGAAATGTTATACAGCGCGCATATTTCTCCAAAAGGCGCCATTAACGAAGTGCTGGATATTGCAAAAGTATACGGCAAAAAAGAATCGGCTGGTTTTATCAACAGCATTCTGGACAAAGTGCTGAAAAACGAAGAAAAACGGGATAATCTGGTGACCGAGGCAGCGGCAGAGGTTATGGCGCAGCCGCCGACACTGGATCAGACAGAGCCTGCTGTGATTGAGCATGAACTTAGTGAAGCAGAAGCAGAAGTAATTCTGGGCGGAAAAGCAGCAGAGTAATTTCAGCTTTTAAATTTTATGAGAGATATATTTTAGAGATATGTTTTAAAGAAACACAGAAGAATTTTTCAGAAAACATTATAAAGAAAATCATAAAAAGAATCGGGTGAAAGGATGCAGATGCAGAGAGAAATTCTGTCTGTCAGCGATATTAACAGCTATATTAAACAGCTGCTTCAGCAGGACGGCCGTATGAGCAGTGTACTGGTGCGAGGGGAAATATCTAATTTTACCCGTCACAGCTCCGGGCATCTGTATTTTTCGCTGAAAGATAAAACGGGCAGTATTAAGTGCGTAATGTTCCGCAGTTCTGCACAGAGGCTGCAGTTTTCTCCATCACACGGTATGGAAGTGCTGGCAGCCGGTTATGTATCCGTGTATGAACGCGATGGTGTATACCAGCTCTATGTGGAGCAGATGATGGAAGCCGGTGCAGGTGCTCTGCATATGGCTTATGAAAAACGAAAGGCAGCATTAGCGGCGGAAGGGCTGTTTGATGCGGAACGAAAACGGCCGCTGCCGTTTCTGCCGCAGAAAATCGGCATTGTAACCTCGCCGACCGTTGCCGCTATTCGGGATTTATTATCCATTATTCGCCGCCGGAATCCGGCGGTGTCCGTATATGTGGTGCCTGCTGTTGTACAGGGCAGTGAGGGCACAGCATCTATTTGCAAATCGCTGGATTTTCTGTATCAGCAGGATATGGATGTTATTATTACCGGCCGCGGCGGCGGTTCCCTAGAAGAATTGTGGTGTTTTAACGAGGAGGCAGTGGTAAGAAAAATAGCAGAGAGTCCTGTGCCGATTATCAGTGCAGTGGGTCATGAAACCGATGTGACGCTGGCTGATTTTGCAGCGGATGTAAGGGCGGCAACGCCGTCTATGGCGGCCGAACTGGCTGTTCCGGTGCAGGCGCAGCTGAAGCAGGAGCTTTATTTGCGGGAACGCACACTGCTGCAGCGTTATGAAAGCTATCTTCGTCAGAAAAAACTGCGGCTGGAACATCTGTCACAGCATCGGCTTTTTCAGAGACCGGAGCTTTTACTGCAGGACAGGCAGCAGCTTCTGGACGATAAAACAGAGCGGCTACAGCAGCTGGCAGAACAGATTATGCAGCAGAAGCACAATCAGCTTGCTTCCGGTGCAGAGCGGCTGCAGGCGTTAAGTCCTCTGAATGTGCTGAGTCGCGGTTATGCGCTTTGTGAAACGGATGCCGGAAAACTGGTGCGTCATGCTGCCGATGTGCAGAATGGCGATACCATTACGGTGATTCTGGAACAGGGAAGGCTGCGGGCAGAGGTTCTGGACAGGGAGGAAGAAACATGGAAGCAAAAGAATTAAGCTATGAACAGGCTATGGAACAGCTGGAGCTGGTGCTGCGCCGGCTGGATGCCGGGGATCTTCCGCTGGAGGAATCCATCAGCTGTTTTCAGGAAGGCCTTACCTATATCAAATGCTGTCAGGAAAAACTGACAGCCGCAGAAGGTGCGTTAAAAATTCTGCGCGGTGGAGAATTCGTAGACATGCAGGAATCAATGTAAGGAGATGCAGCTATGGATATTAAAACATATATGAAAGAGGCTCGGGTGGTAACCGATGCCCGTTTAAAAGAACTTCTGCCTGCGGAGGACGCCTATCCGGAAGTGATTCATCAAGCAATGGCATACAGTGTATTTGCAGGCGGCAAACGCTTTCGTCCAATGCTGACTCTGGCAGCCTGCGAGACAGTCTCCGGCCAGTGGCAGCCTGCTCTGGATGCAGCCTGTGCGATGGAGTGTATTCACACCTATTCGCTGATTCATGATGATCTTCCCGGAATGGATAATGATGATTACCGCAGGGGAAAACTGACCAACCATAAAGTATTCGGAGAAGGTATGGCTATTCTGGCTGGCGATGCGCTTTTGACCTATGCTTTTGAGATTCTTTCTGGCATGGCGAACGAGAACAATGCGCATCAGATGCTGCAGATTATTCAGGAAGTCAGCCGTGCAAGCGGTACAGCCGGTATGATTGGCGGTCAGGTAGTGGATATTATCTCGGAGCAGACAGAACCTACCGAGGAACTGCTGCATTATATTCACAATAATAAGACTGGTGCGTTAATTGTGGCCTCGGTTCGTATGGGGGCCATTCTGGGCGGTGCCGATAAGGTACAGCTGGAAGCACTGACTGAATATGCGCATCAGCTTGGTCTTGCCTTTCAGATTACCGATGATATTCTGGATGTTGTCGGTGATGAAAGCAAAATCGGCAAACCGGTAGGCAGTGACGAGAAAAACGAAAAAGCAACTTTCCCGGCGCTTTTCGGGCTGGAACAGTCCCGGCTTATGGCGCAGGCGGCGGTAGAAGCAGCTGTTGCGTCTCTGGAGTTATTTGGAGATAAGGCGGACATGCTGGTGCAGCTGGCGGAATATCTCCTGAGCAGGGAAAGTTAAACGATAGATAAACAGAATGTGTAAATGCATGATACAGATAGAGCAAAGAAGGTGACATGCAATGCAGTATTTGCAGAATATAAAAAGTCCAAAAGATATCAAACAAATGAAGGTGCCGGAATTAAAACAGCTTGCACAGGAAATCCGCAAGGAACTGATTCAGGTGGTATCGCAAAATGGCGGCCATCTGGCTCCTAACCTGGGTGTGGTAGAGCTGACACTGGCACTGCATATGGTTTTTGACACACCGGAAGATAAAATTGTCTGGGACGTGGGGCATCAGGCATATGTGCATAAAATTCTGACCGGCCGTTATGAGCAGTTTCATACGGTTCGTACACACGACGGGCTTTCCGGTTTTCCAAAACGGAGCGAAAGTGTGCACGATGCATTTGGTGCCGGGCACAGCAGCACCTCTATCTCGGCAGCAGTGGGGCTGGCGAAGGCGCGTGATCTGCGCGGTGAAAACAGCAATGTGATTGCGGTAATCGGTGACGGGGCCCTGACTGGCGGTATGCCGTATGAGGCTATGCTGAATGCCGGAAACAATAAAAGCAATCTGATTGTGATTCTGAATGATAATGAAATGTCTATTGATCCGAATGTAGGCGGCATGGCGGAATATCTGAGCCGTGCGCGCAGCAATCCATCCTATAACAAGAGCAAAGAGGATGTTGAGGATCTGCTGAAAAAAATTCCGGCTATTGGCGATAAAATGTTCAAGGCAGCGGATAAACTGAAAGATTCGCTGAAATATATGCTGGTGCCTGGTGTACTGTTTGAGGAACTGGGCTTTAGCTATTACGGGCCGGTAAACGGACATGATCTTTCCGCGCTGCTGGCAGTGCTGGAAAACGTAAAAAATATGAACAGCCCTGTGCTGGTGCATGTGGTAACCCGGAAAGGGAATGGCTACGGACCGGCAGAAAAAAATCCGGATCTGTTCCATGGTGTAGGTGCGTTTGATATAGCGACCGGTCAGGTGAAAAATAAATCCACGGTTCCAACCTATACATCTGTATTTGGAAAAACACTGACCGCACTTGGCAAAGAAGATGAAAGAATTGTCGGTATCACTGCGGCTATGGGCAAGGGTACCGGTATTAATATATTTCAGGAACAGTTCCCGCAGCGCACCATTGATGTGGGAATTGCAGAAGAACATGCTGTGACTATGGCAGCTGCCATGGCACTGGATGGATTCAAACCGGTGGTGGCAATTTATTCTACCTTCCTGCAGAGAGCCTATGATCAGATTCTGCACGATGTGGCACTGCAGAAGGCACCGGTTGTATTCTGTCTGGACAGAGCCGGAATTGTAGGCGATGATGGGCCAACCCATCACGGGCTGTTTGATTTCTCCTATCTGAGACATATTCCTGGCATGGTTTGTATGGCGCCGAAGGATGAAAATGAACTGCGGCATATGCTGTATTCGGCACTGCAGTATAACTGTCCGGTATCGGTGCGATATCCGCGCGGAGCTGGTTTGGGTGTGCCGATGGATGAGCCGGTGCAGGAGCTGCCGTTAGGCAGAGCAGAAGTGCTGCAGCATGGCAGCCGGGTAACACTGCTGGCAATTGGCAGTATGGTATCGGTGGCGCAGCAGGCGGCAGAAAAACTTGAAGCAGAGCTGGGCTTTACGCCGACGGTAATCAATGCGCGGTTTGTAAAACCGCTGGATAAAGAAACTATTCTGCCGTACGCAGAAAACAGTGAACTCCTGGTGACGCTGGAAGAGCATATTCTGGAAGGCGGCTTTGGCTCGGCTGTACTGGAATTGCTGAACCAGAACGGTCTGGATAGCAGCCATGTTGTGCGTATTGGCATTGGCGATGAATTTGTTCCGCATGGGAAAACGGATCTCTTGAAACAGCTGGCAGGACTGGATGCGGACAGTGTTGCGGCAAAAGTGAAAGAAAAGCTGAAGTAAGGTGACATAGATATGGCAAAACAGAGACTGGACGTAGTTCTGGTGGAAAAAGGCCTTGCAGCCA
>DAISWV010000016.1:0-13814 GCA_036826195.1 Peptococcaceae bacterium
GTTCTGCCAGAAAGGCTTCATCGGTTAACGCGGTAAAAAGCAGGTTTTCCATCTGTTCCCGGCTTAAAGCGGTATCGTCTGAAAGTTTATGAAGTCTCACCAGATTTTCAAGAATCATGTCCGCGGTATTGGCAAGACATTGTTCCAGTGTGGTGGCTTGTAAGATGGCTTCCTCTGGCATGTCAAACTGCATTAGATAATCAATCAGTTCCTGCTCTGGATATTCTTCCGGGTTTGCCAGCTCATCCAGAGATTCTGCGCCTTCCAGTGCAGAGCGCAAATCGGTGCTGGTCATAGTCTGGTAATCAAATTCATCGGCTAAAAAATACAGTTCTGCACGCAGCGCCTGTAAATCGTCTGCTACTTTCTGTTTCAGAAATGGGATACATCCCCGGGAACAGGCCCGGTTTTCCCCCTGCCAGCTTTTAAGCTGAAAGGCTGGTTCCGGGAGCAGAGATTTCATGGACTGCAGCGTTATCGAGATGCGGTCTGACTGATGTGTTCCGCGGTAATAAAGTATTTCGCTGTTTTTCAGAAACAGGGCAGCCAGATTGAAATTATCAGCAGGAATGGAATACGGAGCGCTGGAAAAACTCTCGTTATCACCGATATAGCTGGTTTTTGTCTGCTGTGAAACAAATTCAAAGGCTGTAGTGAAGGGCCAGCCGAAACAGACGCTGATTACCTGGTTGATATCATCAAGAAGAACTGAATCCGGCAGAATCACATCACGATAAACTGGCGGATTGGCATCTGGAATCTGTAATCGTACATGTAAATGTGTAACCATAGGCAGAGTCTCTTAGGCTTCGTAGCTGTTAAAGTTATGAATCGCGTTCAGTTCTTTGCGCATTTTTGTACGTGTGGTGCCGGATGGATAACCTACAGCTAACATAACAAAAATACGGCGGTCTTCTGGAACATGAAGCAGTTCTTTTAATTTTGCTTCATCAAAAGCGCCCATAATGCAGGTGCTTAATCCCAGTTCCGCTGCCTGCAGACAGAAATGTTCTGTTGCACTGCCCAGGTCAAACTGCGCCCAGCGATTGGATTCGATTTTGCCCTGAATTTTTGGCATTAAAACAGCAGGTTCTTCAATAACGGCCACCAGAACCGGTGCGGTTTCAGCAAATTTGTTGATGCCCAGCGTATTGCCGGAAACAGCTGTGCCAGCCTGTTTCAAGAGCTCGGCATCGTCAATTACGATGAACTTCCATGGCTGAGAGTTGCAGGCCGATGGAGCCAGCTGTGCAGCCTGGATACAGGTTAATAAATCTTCGCGGCGTACTTCCTGTGCTGTGAATGCACGGTCACTCTGACGGGTATTGGCTAAATCCATAAATGTCATGATAAATCGCTCCTTTAATTAAAAATGGGATAAATACACACGCTTTTCCAGTGTATTCCCTGCACGCTCAAAAACAAGAGCAGGAAAAAGAAAAACAGCCACCGCTGCGCGATGGCTGTCATGGATTAGTTATTTTTGCAAACCTGGTTACCAACTGTGCAGGATGTTTTGCAAGCGGACTGGCAGGATGTCTGGCATTCACCGCAGCCACCTTTTTTTACAGTACCCTGTAAGTTCTGTGCGCTGATTGTTTTGATATGAGCCATGATTTTTCCCTCCTTCATGATGTTGCCTCAATAAACGATAATTCATTATAGCATGGGATAGAATCATTCACAACATTTTTTTCCTGCAAGAGGCCTGTGAAATTACAAATTGTTTCACGTGAAACAATCGGAAATACACGCAGATTACTGACAAAGTATATGAATTCATGGTAAAATCAATATTCAGAAGTACATTGAGAAGCGTTAAGAGAACCTTTCTGTCAATCAGAATGAAATGGAGGAATCTTCATGTTACATATTGGATGTCATTTATCCGCTTCAAAAGGGTATCTGGCGATGGGAAAGGATGCGCTGAAAATCGGTGCAGATACATTCCAGTTTTTTACCCGCAATCCGAGAGGCGGCAAGGCAAAAGAAATCGATGAAACCGATGTGGCAGCGTTTTTGCAGCTGGCAGCCGAAAATCGTTTTACGCATATTCTGGCGCATGCACCATACACCATGAATGCCTGCTCCAAAGATGCAGGAATCCGCGGATTCAGCCGGGAAATGATGGCGGATGATTTGCGGCGCATGGAGTATCTGCCTGGCAATTTTTATAATTTCCATCCGGGGAGCCACGTAGGCCAGGGGATGGATACAGGCATTGCATTTATTACAGAACAGCTTAATGCGGTGATGAAGCCGGAGCAGAACACAACCATTCTGTTAGAAACCATGGCCGGCAAAGGCAGTGAAGTGGGCGGCCGTTTTGAAGAACTGCGCCGCATTATCGATGGAGTACACCTGCCGGAAAAAATGGGAGTATGCCTGGATACCTGCCATGTATACGATGCCGGATACGATATTGTCAATAATCTGGATGGGGTTCTGGATGAATTTGACCATGTAATCGGGCTGGAACGGCTTAAAGCCATTCATTTAAATGACAGTCTGAACCCTATGGCCAGCCATAAAGACCGGCATGCAAAAATCGGTGAAGGATCTCTTGGCTTAGATGCAATCTGCCGTATTATTAACCATCCAAAACTGCAGCATCTGTTTTTCATTTTAGAGACACCGCAGGAGGATTTAGCAGGTTATGGTGCAGAGATTGCACTTCTGCGCAGCTGTTACCGGGAGGAATAACCATGAATCTTGTACTGGAAGTGCGCAGGGAGCTGGAAACAATGGCAGAACCGGCCTATCAGAAATTTTCTTCTGCTCTGATTCCGGGTGAGGCAAATCTGCTGGGTGTGCGGCTTCCAAAATTGCGCGCGATTGCAAAACGAATTGCGAAAACGGATATCTGGCAGGAATATTTAGCAGCCGAGCCGTATTATTTTGAGGAGACGATGCTGCAGGGAATGCTTATCGGAGCGGTAAAACTACCGGCTGAGGAAAGGCTCTCCTGCATAAAAGCATTTATTCCCCGCATTCATAACTGGTCGGTGTGCGACAGCTTTGTGAGCGGATTAAAATTTACGAATAAGCATCCGGAACTGGTATGGAGTTTTATACAGCCGTACCTGAAAAGTGACGAGGCGTTTTCGATTCGCTTTGCGGTGGTTATGATGATGAATTATTATTTAACCGATGATTACATTGACCGGGTGCTGGATCTTTTAGATGGCGTAAATCATGAGGCGTATTATGTAAAAATGGCTGTGGCGTGGGCACTGGCAACAGCGCTGGCCAAACAGCCGGAACAGACCTGGGCGTATTTTCAGAATCATCATCTGGATGAGGATACCTGGAAAAAGACTATACAGAAATGTATCGAGTCCAGTCGTGTTTCAAAGGAATATAAAGCCATTCTGCGCGAACTGCGACATAAAGTGGCAAAATAAAAAGATAGAGTAAGGGGCGGATGCCATGCTGGATATGATACTGGCTGCTGTTTTAATTGTGATGGCGGTTCTTGGATTTCGGAAAGGCTTTTTGAAAAGCTTAATCGGGCTGTTTGGCAATCTTATAGCATTAGCGCTTAGTTATGTGCTGGCGGCACCGACAACTGTGTGGCTGAATGAACAGTTCGGCACTGCTGAAAAATTTGCCGGTACCATTCGGGACCTTTTACCGATGCCCGATCATTTTTCTATGGTGATGGCCAGTTTTGAAGGTATGGGGCAGCTTTATACCTATCTGAATCAGTCTTTTCTGCCGGATTCGATGAAACAGAGTATTCTGACAGCTGTGCAGGAACAGGTAAATGCGGTAGGTGCCGGGGTTTATGCCACTATGGCGGATACCATTGCCATTACCGTTGCTTCATCCATTCTGCAGGGGCTGGTGTTTATCGGGCTGTGGGCTCTGTTTTGTGTGCTGCTGTTTCTGGCAGGGTATGTGCTGGGCGGTGTGGTGCATCTGGTACCGGTGGTCGGGCTCATTGACCGCCTTGGCGGTATGGCCGTCTCCGTTGCATTTACAGTGATTACAATACTGATTTTATATAAAGGTATCAGTGTGCTGGGGCTTATGGAAGGCTCACTGTTTGCCGAGTCGCAGATATTTCATTTCTGCAGCCAATTACTGAATCCGGACATTGCTGCTCCGGAACTGACAGGAGGAATAAACAATGCCTGATTATCGGGACTATGCACCGTGGCTGGAGGCTCGCTACGGACAAAGAGTATATAAAGTGCCGTTAAATATTCCGGGCGGTACCTGCCCGAACCGGGACGGCACAGTGGGAAAAGGCGGATGCATTTTCTGTGAGTCGTCAGGCTCAGGGTTTCAGTGCCTGCCGGACACAATGACAATCCGGGAGCAGTGGTCAGAAAACAAGGCCTTTTATGAGCGCCGGTTCCGCGCGCACAAGTTTATCAGCTATTTACAGACCTACACCAATACCTATATGTCGCTGGAACGCTTTAAAGAGGTGGTTCTGGCGGCTGCAGAAGATGAAGATTTAGTAGGGATTGCGATTTCTACCAGACCGGACTGTGTGAGTGATGAATATCTGGAATTTCTGGCAGAGCTAAAAGAAAGCAGGAATCTGGACATTGATATTGAATTAGGATTACAGACGGTGAATTACCATAATCTGGTTGAAATAAACAGGGGACATACACTGGCCGAATATATTGATGCGGTGCTGCGAATCAAGCGTTACGGGCTAAGCACTACAGCGCATGTTATTCTGAATCTGCCCGGCGATACTATGCTGGATGTAATCGAAACAGCCAAAATTGTATCGACTCTGGGCGTGGATTTTGTCAAGCTGCATTCGCTTTATGTGGCCGGTGGTACCGAGCTGGCCCGCCGCTACGAGGCCGGAGAGTTTACTATGATTACGCTGCAGGAATATGTGGAGCGTGTGGTAACGTTTCTGGAGTATCTCGACCCTGAAATTGTCATCCAGAGGCTGGTTGGGAAAGGTCCTCAGGATAATCTGCTGTTCTGTAACTGGGACACAAGCTGGTGGAAAATAAAAGACGCCATTGATGCAGAGTTTATAGCACGAAATTCAAAACAGGGAAGCAAGTTTGATTATCTGAATGGAAAAGCAATCAGATTGAAGCAGGCTCGCAGCGGAGTTGAGAACCGCTAGCGGCGCAACATATCTGACATGCCACCGTTAGTTTTTCCGCGAGGTGGTTTTATGGTTCCATTTAGAAGTAAAAAATATCAGCGGCAGCAGAAACTGCACAGTCAGACGGATATTGCACAGGTAGCCAGGCAATGGATTCTGCGCCGTGATCAGCTGCCGGAATACCGGTTTGCTCTGGAGCTGATGAGTCAGAGTGACCGGGAAGAAATCTTCTGGCAGTACTGGGATGAGCTGGACAGTTTTGCACAGCGGGATTTAGCCCGCGCAGCCTTTCAGGAGTACTGGTTTAAGCTGATTGCCGATTACAGTGAACTGAATATACGGCAGAAAGCGCAGGCGCTGGAAGCGCTGGGTTATATTCATAATCCCAATGTGGTAAGCTTTCTGGTGCAGGAGATGCGCCGCGATAACGAGAGCCTGCGGCTGGCAGCGGCAGGAGCATTAAAAAAACAGGATCCGGTTCTGGTGATTGAGCCGATGCTGGATGCGCTTGCCATGCCGGAACAGTATCTGGCCTCTCGCATTCACGATGTATTACAGGCGCTGGGTCCGAAACTGGTGCCAATCATCCTGAAAAGAATTGACAAAGCCGACGATAACGGTAAAATGGTAATGGTGCAGCTGCTGGGCTCTTTTGGAGACAGCAGTGTCGTGCCGGTGCTGACCGAACTGCTGGAGACCAGTCATTACCTTTTGAAAAAGATGACGGTGGAGGCGCTCGGACAGATTCAGGGCACAGAAGTATATCCGGTGCTGGTGAGGCTTTTAAAAGATGAAAACTGGCAGATTCGTCTGCTTGCGGCGGAAGCCATTGGCCGGGGACGTTTTTATCAGGCCTGCCCGGCATTGCGTGAAGCATTTTATCATGAGCCGGATCATCTGGTAAAAGAGATTATGGAAGAAATTTTAGCAGCATTAGACAACAGCGGTGAAACCGTCACCTATTTATGGAGCAGGCGGAATCGAGCGGTCTGTGCATCGGAGTAACAGCATCAAAACAGGAAAGGAGCTGATCAGGATGCCGATGAAATTATATGTGGGTGATATTATCCAGACTCGGAAAGGGCATCCGTGCGGCGGTGATCAGTGGGAGATTATGCGTGTCGGTATGGATTTTCGCATTCGCTGTACAACCTGTGATCATCAGGTGTGGATTCCACGCGTAAAACTGGAGAAATCCATTAAAAAGGTTCTGGTAAGCCACGCACCGGAACCGGATACAACCGAATAAAATTTGTGATAGAAAAAATGTGATAGAAAAAAACAGATGGGTATACTTTAACCGGCAGAGGCTGTATGTACAGCAGCTGCCGGTTTTTGTCTGTTTTTTTGCGTGAGCGGATTATTTTTTTTCAGTACAGTACATACTATAAACCAGAGAATTCGGCGAGTTGGCAGAGGCTGATTCGACCATATGGGGGTGCTGGAATGGATTTGATATCCGAACTGGAAGATGCCAGATGGCAGTGGAAAAATATGCAGAGTATCTACAATGAAGTGAGTGACCCGGCGCTGATTGATACGGTAATTTATCAGGTAATGGCGGCAGAGCAGCGATATGAATATCTGCTGCGGCTGGCAAAAAGTGAGTCGCTGACTTGTGAAAATATCCCTGTACGCTGACATAAACGGGTCTTGCACAGCATAAAATAGAGCAGAATACACTGCCGGAGGGATGGAATATGCCGCAAGTTCAGATAGAAACTGTATTGTTTGTCCTTTTTGCCGTTGCAGTCATTTTTCTGATTGCACGGCTTGCGATTTCACCGGCACAGGTAATGCTGAAACTTTTGCTGAATTCTGCTCTGGCGGTGGTGCTGTTATGCGCGGTCAGCATGATTGGGGATTCGTGGGGCGTTCATCTGCCTGTTAACCCGGTCACAATTCTGCTGATTGCAATTCTGGGCCTTCCGGGACTTTTGCTGGTATCTGTGCTGTATATGCTGATGATTTAAAAAATCATAAAAGGATAACAAATAAGAAGCAGTCTGTTCTCCGTTCCGCCTTCTGCATCAGAATGGATATATTTAAGGATTGTACAACGCGTAACAGACATAGTCTGGTAAAGCGGTACAATCTTTAAATATATCCAGGCAATGTGCAGGAAAGGAACAGCAGAGAACAGACTGCTTCTTATTTATATGCGTATGCTTGTTTATGCACTTCGAAAATAGACACAAAATGCTGCTTTCTTTTATGTATATAGCAGGACTTCCGGAAAATAAGAGGGGCTGCCGCACTAAGAGGATTGAGAGTGCGACAGCCCGGAGGAAAATGAGAGTTTCTAGATTAAAAGTGCATTATTTCCCGAAAATGCCTTTGATTTTGCTGAGCAGACCTTTTTTCGGATGCAGCATTTCGTTGATTTCTTTTTTGAAAATAGATTCGCTGATTGCGCCTGGCAGAGACTGCTGCATTTCGCCGTTCAGGAAGAATACAGACTGCGGAACGCCCATCAGATTTAAAGATTTGAAAGTCGCTAAACCATCTGGTGTTTTTACATCCATTGTATAGAAGTTTACCTGACCTTCAAACTGAGAAGCCATTTTTTCTGCGATTGGTGCCAGCTGTTTACATACGGAACAGGTTTCTTTTGAGAATACAACGATACAGGTTTCTTTATTTTCTTTTGTAACCTGTTCAAACTGTTCGCCGGTTAACTGAGGCAAATTCATCATACGTCTTCACTCCAATAACTTTATTATGATAACTATATTGTACTTGATATCAGCACGATTTACAAATATCTTTTTTCGATTTTGCAAAAAAATTCATGTAATTTTGAAATACACAGGGGACTTACCGGTAATCCACCGTATTATACACAGCGAAAACCGCCAGTTCATGGGTTATACACAGACTTATCCACATTATCCACAGAAAAATAGTGGATATTCATCCACAGGAAAATAACGAATCACACGGAGTAAAAAGAAATCGTTGAGCCGGGCTGCTTTTATATGCTAAAATAAAAGCAAAGGAAATAATCTTATGTGTATGGAGGAGCCTATGCTGAAAACATATCGCACTGTCGAACAGTTCGGGCAGGATGAAATCATCATTGAAAAATCCACCTTTATCGGCTATGCAAAACCGGTTGCCAGTGAAGAAGAGGCACTGGCTTTTATACAGGAAATCAAAAAGAAACATCGTGATGCCACCCATAATGTGCCGGCCTATGTGCTGGGTGAACACAACGACATTCAGCGCTGCAATGACGACGGTGAGCCTTCGGGCACAGCCGGGGTGCCGGTGCTGGAAGTATTAAAAAAAGAAGATGTGCGCGATGTAGCGGTTGTAGTAACCCGTTATTTCGGCGGTATCAAGCTGGGTACCGGCGGGCTGGTGCGGGCTTACACCAAGGGGGCTAAAATTGCGCTGGAAGCCGCCAGAATTATTACCAAGGTATTGTATCAGGTAGTTATCGTTTCGGTGGATTATACTATGCTGGGCACATTGCAGAACCAGCTGCGCTTAAAGCAGTATGATACCAAAGACATTGTATATGATGAAATGGTGCATCTGCACGTGTGGGTAGAGGAAGAAGACGTTGCAAATTTCAAGGATTTAATTATTGAGTGGACCAACGCCCGTGCTATTATCGAAGACGGTGAAATCAGTTACAAAGTGATCGACTGACATTAAAAAGGGTATTCCTTCATTAGAAGGAATACCCTTTCTGCATTTTATGATATTTATTGTGCTGCTTCTTTATTACAGATTGCTGAAATCCAGTGTAGCGAATAAATCGTCCAGGGTTTCTGCACGGCGGATGCACTGAACAGTGCCATCTGGTTTTAATAACAGCTCGGCGGAGCGCAGCTTGCCGTTATAGTTAAAGCCCATGGCATGGCCGTGAGCCCCGGCATCGTGAATTACCAGAATATCGCCGTTTTCGATAGCCGGCAGTTCCCGGTTTACGGCAAATTTATCGCAGTTTTCGCACAGGCTCCCTACTACGTCGTATACTTTATCAGCCGGTGCATCTTCTTTGCCCATTACGGTGCAGTGATGATACGCTCCGTACATACCAGGACGCATCAGGTTGGCCATAGATGCATCCACACCGATGTAGTGTTTATAGGTATCTTTTTTATGGATCGCTTTTGTTACCAGATAGCCGTAAGGCCCGGTTACCATGCGGCCGCATTCCAGACAGATTTTCAGCGGATCCAGACCGTTTGCCACGATAATCGCATCATACTGGGCTTTGATTTCAGCCCCCAGTGCTTCTAAATCTACCGGATCCTGTTCTTCACGGTAAGGAATACCGATACCTCCGCCGAAGTTTACGAAATCAAAGCGAATCCCCAGTTCTTTGTTTAAATCTACAATTAAATCAAACATCATTTTTGCAGTTTCCACTAAATATTCCCGGTTTAGCTCGTTAGATACAATCATGGTATGAATCCCGAATTTTTTAGCGCCTTTTTCTTTCATGATGCGATATGCGTCAAAGAGCTGGTCACGGGTTAAGCCATATTTAGCCTCTTCCGGTGTGCCGATGATTTCATTGCCGCCGCGTAATGGACCAGGGTTATACCGGAAACTGATGGTTTCCGGCAGCCCGATCTGGCTGTCGATAAATTCGATGTGGGTGATATCGTCCAGATTAAAGATGGCTCCCAGTTCTTTTGCTTTCACATATTCCTCGATTGGTGTTTCGTTGGATGTGAACATGATATTTTCTCCGGTAATGCCGGCTTTTTCGCAAAGAATTAATTCAGCCAGAGAACTGCAGTCACCGCCAAAACCTTCTTCTTTTAATACTTTTAAAAGATATGGGTTTGGTGCTGCTTTTACTGCATAGTATTCCTGAAACTCCGGTGCCCAGCTGAATGCGTTTGTTAAACGGCGGGCATTATCGCGGATGGCCTGTTCATCATAAATATGAAACGGCGTTGGATACTGTTCAATAATCTGTTCAATCTGTTCTAATGTAAATGGAAGTGTTTTTTTCATAGACGTGCCTCCTGTGTTCTATCGATCTATACAAACTGTAAACCTATATAAACTATGAATGTGTCTTGTGTTTATTTTATTTGCAGTATTATATTAGCCCATCTGTTTCGGCAAAATCAAGCGACTTTGCAGGTTATACAAAATACATACACGAATACAATCCATGTTGCAATTTCTGCTTAATCGCGCTATAATAACAGGGCAGAAAAATACGGACAGTTCATTAAGACCATCCTGTCGTTAAACAAAACTAGGCTTGCAGTTATTTGTTATGTGTGTATTGCGGCGTCTGGTTTCAGATGCCGTTTTTTATTATTCCGGAGGTGCCTATGTTTATTCTGAAAAACGAGATACAGTTTGATACCGCCCATTATCTCAGCGGATATGAGGGCAAGTGCAGCAATATTCACGGGCACCGGTACCGTCTGGTGCTGGAACTGGCCAGTGAAACCCTGCACGAGGAAGGCCAGCAGCGCGGTATGGTGGCCGATTTCGGCGAAGTGAAAGCCATGCTGAAACGCATTGCCGACCAGTACGACCATAAATTATTAATCGAAGACAACGAAGACGGCCGGGCTGTGGCAAATGCGTTAAACCAGATGCCGAATCAGTTTGCCATTGTAATGGTGCCCTATCGTCCAACAGCAGAGGAAATGAGTCGCGATATTTATTATCAGATTAAAAATGCCGGTTATCCGGTTTATTCGGTGGAATTATTTGAAACACCGACCAACAGCTGCAAATATCAGGAGGTGCGCTAATGCTTCCCGTAATTGAACAGTTTATTTCATTAGATGGCGAAGGCCCAACCTCGGGCGAGCTGGCTTATTTTGTCCGCTTTGCCCAGTGCAATCTGCGCTGCAGCTGGTGTGATACCGTCTATTCCTGGGATAACTCTGTACCGGCAGTGGAAAAAACCGCGCAGCAGATTTATAAGGAAATAAAAGAAAGCGGTATCCGCAATGTTACTTTAACCGGCGGTGAACCGCTGATTCAAAAGGATATTATGGAACTGATGCATCTGCTGGCTGCCGATAACGAACTTCTGGTGCATATTGAAACCAATGGCGCGGTGGATATTGCACCGTTTCGGGAGAACTGCCCGGCGAGAAATATCTTATATATATTAGATTACAAACTGCCGGAAAGCGGCATGGAAAACCAGATGTGTATGGCGAATCTGAAGCAGGTGCAGAAAGACGATGTTTATAAATTTGTCATCGCCAGTGAGAACGATTTAAATCGTGCCGTTGAAATTGTAAAGACATATGATTTACAGAACCGCTGCCAGGTATTTTTCAGCCCTGTGCGCGAAATGATAAATCCATTATTAATTGTAGATAAAATGAAAGAACAGTGCCTGAACGGTGTGCGGCTGCAGTTACAGCTGCACAAAATTCTGTGGCCAAAAGAAATGAGAGGTGTGTAACATGGCAATTGATACCGAAAAAATCGCATATCATATTCGTGAAATACTGACAGCCCTGGGCGATGACCCGGAGCGTGAAGGCTTAAAAGATACGCCGCAGCGTGTAGCCAAAATGTATGCCGAGGTATTTGACGGTATGAACTATACCAACGAAGAGATTGCCCGTATGTTTGACACCACCTTTGAAGATGAGGATTATCTGAGCCGCCAGAACAACATGGTGGCCGTGACCGAAATTCCGATTTTCAGCTACTGCGAACATCACATGGCACTCATGTATAATATGACCGTTTCGGTGGCGTATCTGCCGAAGGAAAAAATCATCGGCCTCAGCAAAATTGCCCGCATTGCCGATATGGTTGGGCGCAGATTGCAGCTGCAGGAACGTATCGGCAGCGATATTGCCGAAATCGTAGCCATGGTAACCGAGAGTGACGATGTAGCCGTGCTGGTAAAAGGGGAACACAGCTGCATGACAGCCCGCGGCATCAAAAAAGCCGGTACCGTAACTCGCACCGCCACCTTCCGCGGCGTGTTTGAAGAAGATATTAATTTGCGGCAGGAGGCGTTGCTGCTGTTAGGGCAGAACGCGTAACTTATAAGGAATGAATCTTTTTCCGTATAACGGCGTTGTTTTTCATTTTTCTCGCCTTGCGTACCTTTAGTACGCGTCGCTCAAAAAATGAAAAGCCGCCTTGTTATACGAAAAAATCTTACATTCCCTGAATGCTGGTATCAATACAACATTGCACGGGAATCTAATATAGATTCAAAAGGAGATAAACATTTTATGCAGGGAAAAGCTGTTGTAGTATTCAGCGGCGGGCAGGATTCTACCACATGCCTGTTCTGGGCGCTGAAAAATTTTGAGGAAGTTATCGCTGTTACCTTTGATTACGGGCAGCGTCATAAATTAGAAATTGAATGTGCAAAAGAAATTGCAGACGAGCTGGGCGTGGAGCATCATATTCTGGATATGGCACTGTTAAACCAGCTGGCGCCAAATGCACTTACTCGCGATGACATTCCAGTGCAGGCCGGAGAGGATGGTGCACTGCCGAACACCTTTGTGGAAGGGCGTAATATGCTGTTTCTCACCTTTGCAGGTGTACTGGCCAAGGTAAAAGGCGCAAAACATATTGTAACCGGTGTGTGCGAAACCGATTTCAGCGGTTACCCGGACTGCCGCGATGTATTTGTAAAATCGTTAAACGTTACCATGAATCTGGCTATGGATTACGATTTTGTTATCCATACCCCGTTAATGTGGATTGATAAAGCCCAGACCTGGGCACTGGCCGACGAATTGGGCAAACTGGATTACGTGCGCGAAAAAACCCTCACCTGCTATAACGGCATCAAAGGGGATGGCTGCGGAACATGCCCGGCATGTGTACTGCGCCGTAACGGGCTGGAAAAATATCTGGCACAGAAAGAAACGAATATATAAAAGAAACGAGGATTCGGCATGACGGCCGAGTCCTCGTTTTTAATTTGCTGTGATGATTACTTGATTAATTGGCAGTTTTTATGCATATACAGGCGTGCTGTGTAAAAAGGAGGAATTGCCTGTACTGCTTGTGTGATTTGTTACTGTGCAATCTTTTCGGCAGTTCTTTTCAGATACATAATTTCAACGGAATGCTGTGCCGTAATGTCTTTCCAGTTTTTAAAGTCCTCTTGAAAAAAATCCAGACGGCTGCAAATCGCATCATGATTATTTCTTACGGTCTCTTCCATATTTTCCTGACCTTTCATCAGAGCAGAAATATACCGCACATTTTCTTCAGTCTGTGTATCAAGATGTTTCACACATTCTGTAAGGTCTGCGATGTTTTTCTGCTGCAGAAGCAGACGGTCATCCATTCGGCTTAATGCTGTTTCCACACGCCCCATTCTGCCTTCTAACTGTTCGACTCTTCCGGTCAGTTTTTCGATAGCAATCACTGTTTGTTTTTGAGTTTCTGCAAAGATTAACTGATTCTCGGTCAGCTTCTCAATAGCAATTTCCATACGATTCTGATTTTCGGTTAGCTTTTCAATGGCACTTAGAATCTGATCTTCTTTGTTCATATACATATTCCTCCTTTGTGTTATGTCATTTTCACAGGCACTGCCCTGCCTGTATCCACATTATACCACGGCCGGTATTGCACTACAAGAAAAACCGTTCGACAAATGCAGACAAAAGGAACCAGAAATCCCGTGTCGTTGTTTGCATGACAAACCGGCAGATAAAACAGAAGCCCATAAAAGAAGAGAGAAGACAACAACATTACCATTACCATTACCATTACTATTACAATTACCATTCTT
>DAISWV010000017.1:0-13315 GCA_036826195.1 Peptococcaceae bacterium
CCATCTGCCAGTTTTTCATCGGTGCATAGGTATAATCCATCTGGATATAGTCATTGACTTTCATATTGTTTTTTAAAAATTCGGCAGCATTGCCATCCCCGTGCAGAATATAACACCCTTCCGGCACAGCACTATCAAAGCCTCCGTCAAATGCAGTCTCAATTACACGATTGTTCTTAACCATTACTTCTGCCGGAACCCCTACATAGGAATCCATACCGCGTTTTGAGCCGCCCCACATATCACTGTAAAGATGCAGCCTCCCCAGATGGCTGTGCAGACTGGTTGTTTCCTCCCAGTAAAAAGTTTTATTTAAGCCGGATAATCCGTATGTTTCGCCGTTTGAAGCCGTTACTTCGCCTTCAAAAGAAAACTGCTCAATATAAGCTTTGTCATCGCCAGTGATACCCAGACAGTAGACTCCGTTCAGATACGACTGCGATGATACCAGTTTTCCGTCAATCACCGTATTGCCAATAGGTGCGCCCTCTGCTTTTGTATTATAAAAATCACCGTTTACCATTGCAACTGCATTGGTGCGATCCGCCATTTGTGTCACGGTTGCCCGCTGTGTAAATTTCCCTTTGCCCGGTACAATTTCCAGTTGAACATACGGGTCTGTCAGGTCAATTTCCAGCACAGCCGCTTTTACCTTTCCATCAGAAATATCCCAGGTATAATTGCTTAATACCGCCCCAGATGTGATAGGCGATGAGTTATGCAAAACCAGCTGATTCCCTGCAGCCAGAGCCGGTGTGCAGTTTAAAAACAGCATGGCGCCGGCCAATACCAGGCTGATTAATTTTTTGGTATGTTTTGTTTTTAGAATTCTCACTGTTGTCTTCCCCTTTCTGTCATAGACACTGCGTATTATTATAGCATTAACGGATGAATTAACCAACCCTCAAATGCTGGAAAATTTCCTCAGTGTAAAATATTCCTTAATCAGAGTTCCCCTTCTGATCATCAAAATCCTTGATAAATTTCAGACATTACATCTTTTTATTTGTTTCTGAACAAAAACTAAATAAAAAATACCGCATCGCCTTGTTTCGATACGGTATCCAAAAAAACGCATATTTTTTTAACGTCTGCTGCGCTGCAGTCCCTGATGCAGATTCTGCCGCTCCAGTTTTTCTACAATAGCCGATATATCTTTACGGTCCTGCTGAATAACTTCCAGCTGCTGATCGTAAATAGCCACAATCAGATTCACCATTTCCTCCGTTTTATGCACGGTATCGGCATACAGCTGAAGAGCATCCCTTGTTTTTTCTTCCAGAGTTTCCTGTGCCAGTTTCTGAGCCTCTTTCAGAGATTCTTTCAATTCTGTTTCTTTTGTTTTACGGTAATTTTCAATTTCATCGTCAAGCCGCTGACGCAGTTCCTCCGCATCTTTGCGAACATCTTCCAGAATTTTCTCGCCTTCCTGACGAGCCTCCTCCAGCACACCTGCGCGGCTGTCTTCCAGTTCTTTACGTGCTTTTTCCAGTTCCGCACGACGTTCTGCCAGCGTCATATTGACAATTTCTTCAGCCTCAGCTTTTACTTTCGCATCATAGTTTTTTGCCTCACCAGTGATACGTTCCGCTTCTTTTTTTGCTTCTTCCAGTGCATTTTCCAGTGTAGATGCGCGCACCACTTCTGCTTCTGAAACCATCTGACGCGCCTGCCATGCCGCATTTTTCAGAATCTGCTCTTTTGTCATCTGTACTGTGCCAATATCCAGCTCTACACTTTCCTCCAGATGCTGATCAGCACTGTGAAATGCCTGTAAATCCGCCAGCAGTTCCAGAAGCTGATCCCGGTCCACCAGAATTTTTTCCTTCTGCAGCAACGGAGATTTGCACTCTGTTTTAATGTAATATTCATAGTCAGCCAGACGCCGACACATTTGTTTACTGAATTCTGCTTCCATATTTGGTTCCTCCTGTTGCTACATATAGCATAACTCTATTACAAACTGTTCCAGCAATTCCTCACCATTAGAGGCAGTAGATTTCAATTCTACTTCAATAAGCAGAAGCCGTTCTAAGGCATCCATTAACTGTTTCATAGAAAACCGTTCTGCCTGCCGCATGCTCTTTTTAATAACAAATGGATGCAGCTTCGTTTTTTCTTTAATTTGAGTTTCATCATATCCCTGGCTGCGATAATCCTTCACCAGAATCAGATTCCGGAAGTGACGCACCAGAAACCCAATCAGTTTAAACGGAGATTCCCCCAGATAAAACATATCTTTCAGCGTCTGCAGAGCCTCTCTGCCATTTTTATTTCCGATGCTGTCCGACAGCGAAAAAATATTTGCCTCCACTGTTTTTGTTACAATGGCCTGCACATGCTGCAGCGTAATTACCGGGTCTTCCGCACGATATAACAGCAGTTTCTGAAGTTCCTGCTCCATAATCTGCAGATCAAAACTATTAATGGCACTAAGATACTCCAATGCCTGTCGATCAATAATTCTGCCTTCCGCTGTTACATAATCAGATATCCATTTTTCCAGCACTTTACCTTTTAGCGGTGCAAATTCCACAATCGCTGCCTTCTCCTGCAGTTTTTTATTCACAGCCCCGGTTTTCGCCAATGCTCCGTCACCGCACAATACTATCGTGCACTGCGGATTCGGCGTTTCCAGATAATCCAGCAGGTATTGCAGACTTGCCTGACCGGCTTTGTCACTTTTAGGGATAGAGAGAAAATTCAGCGGAGCCTGCACAATCAGAAGACGACGTTCAGCCATAAACGGAAGGTTCATGGCCATCTCAGCAATCTGTTTCGGTGTTGTTTCCCCACCGGATAGAACATCTTTATTAAAATCCTCCAGTCCGGCCGGAAGAAGATGCTGCTCCAGTGCTTTCATGGCTCGCTGCTGTAAAAGCTGTTCCTCGCCGTAAAAGAAATAAATCTCATGGACCTCTCCTTTATGCAGTTGTTGAAGAAGAGTATGATAGTCCATGAGATTTCCTTTCTGATTCGATTGTTTTTACTGCTTTGGCAGCCAATTAGCGGCGTGTATCACGGTCACGGCTGCTGGTTAATGTTTTCTTTGCCGGTCTCGCCTGCTGCTTCGGATGTTCCACCGAGTTCATCAGGTGATCATACTGATTCCGTTTATTCGATACAGTCGGCTGCTGAACATTACGGCTGGCAGCTTCTTTTTTCCGCTGAGCCTTTTTCATGTTATTTACAATACGGCTGATAATCGATGCTATATATACCACCGATAAAATCAGGGTTACAATAAACAGCCAGTTAATTGGTTTACGCACCTCATCCAGAGCAATCAGCGGCACTTCATGAATTACCGCCCCGTCAACCAGAATTTCCAGTTTCCCAACTTCACTGTCTTTCTTTACCGGGAGCTCCACATCCGTCAGTTTACGCTGATACGAAACAATGGAAGCGCTGTCGGTAGACTGAATCACACTGTAATCTTCACCGGCTACCACGCGCACCGGTTTGCCGTCATATTCCAGCGTAGTTTCCAGAGTATCTTTCTGGATAACCGGCACAATTTTAGTGCGTTCAAAACCATAGGTTAAAACTTTTTTCATATTCTGATAAATGGATTCATCAGGTGCCCCTAAGATAACACCGATCAATTCACGATTTTCCCGTTGTGCAGATCCAACCAGCGCATACTGCGCCATATTGCTGCTGCCGCCTTTTAAGCCATTGGCTTCCGGCATAATGCTAAACAGTTTATTGGTAGTCGGCATTGGTTTTTCATAGCTGACACCTTTCCAGTTTACCTGCTGCAGCAGTACCATTTCACGGAACGTTTCATTCTGCATCGCATAACGAGCCAGTTTTGCCATATCTTCTGCAGTCACCAGCTGTCCTTCTGCATCCATACCATTTGGATTTTTAAAAACAGAAGATGTCATACCGATTGCTTTTGCTTTTTCGTTCATTTTGGTTACAAACTTTTCAACCGAGCCGCCTACTTCATCAGCAATTACGTAAGCCGCATCATTGGCCGAGGATACCAGCATAACTTCCACCAGAGAACGCAGAGTATAGTGTTCCCCTTTTCCTAAATGCACGGTCACAGCACCGCTGGCGTTAAAGTCCGGCAGAGTTGGCACTGTTACCTCACTGTCCAGCTTTCCGCTTTCAATCGCCAGAATCGCAGTCATAATCTGTGCAGTGCCGGCAGGTGCACACTGCTGCTGGTAATTCTTCCCGAACAGCACTTCCCCTGTACTTCCCTCTACTACAATATAGCTGACTGCTCCGGCTTCCGGTGCCGAATCAGTAATTACATCAGCCATTGCTGCCGACGGCAGCAACGTTAATAACATCGTAATCAGTACTAAAATCGAAATAAATTTTCTCTGCATAATATTCCACCTTTTCGCTCAGATATTTATCGGAACGAGACAGGATAACCTGCCACGTATATGATTCGTCAAGGTATATTATATCACAAAAATTACAAAATGGTTAAAATTTTTTCCTGAAACCGATATATTCTCTTACTTTTTTTCATAAATAATCACCATGCCTTCTTTATATTTCCGGTTTCGTCCAGATTTATACATAATGCTCCATCCAGATCAATACGATGCATGGCAATCTGATTCGCAAACAGATATGTTAGCACTTCATCATGCGGATGCCCGTAGCGGTTATCTCGTCCGGCTGATATCACCGCCAGCTTTGTTCCTTTTTGTTTCAATGTTTCGTATACTTTCGCATTTGCCGAAAATCGGCTCCCATGATGCGGTACCGTCCAGACTGTAATGTTTTTCTGCCGCTTTATAAGTTCCTGCACTCCTTCTATATTCAAATCACCGGGAAACAGTACAGCGCAATCTCCAATATGCAATGCCGCAGTCAATTCCCGGCTGTTTGTCTCGCTGCCTCCATCATCTATCACCTGCATCTGAATAGTTCCTTCTTGTAATGCCAGCACAGCGCCGCTCTTTACCTTTTTCACTGAAGTTCCATTCTTTTGAGCCATTTCCAGAAGATGCTCCACATCCTCCCTTTGCGCCTGTGTGTTCTCCATGCAAAGATATTCTACCGGAACACTTTCCAGCACCTGCTGAATGCCTCCTGTATGATCATCATCCCCGTGAGAAAGTATAACAGCTTTTATCTCATTAATACCATACCAGGCAAGAACCGATGCCAGCTCCCGTGTTTGTACTCCGCCATCAAAAATCACATTTTCACCGGCTCTGGTACGAAGAAGTGCACAGCTTCCCTGCCCGGTATCCAGATACAAAAGTCTGTTTTCATCCGGAATATTCGGAATAGCACAGCAAAAAACTATAAGAAGAGCCACTGCGGTACCCCTTCGCATCCACGCTTCCCTGCAAAAAGATTGCATTGTCCTGTTCTGCTTAAAGGTCAGCCAGTTCCATAAAAAATACAGAAACAGCAGATAAAAAACGAATGCTATCCAGCCAGGCTTTCCTGTATAATAATGACCTGTCCCAAACACATCAGACAGCAACACCGTACTCCAGAGCAGAATGTCTAAAAGACACTTCACAGGAAAAAAGAACAGCATCCCTGTAAACGGAACAACAACTGCAGCCAGTAAAGCAATCAATAAAAGCGGCACAAGAACCGATACTAATGGCACCAGAATCAGGTTATAAAAAGGCGCCTCTAGCGAAATGGTGTAAAAATGCCAGACAGAAAGCGGTATGCTGCCAAGAGAAGCTGCAAGTGTAACTGCAATTGAATCGCGCAGCCATACCCATTTTATAAACCTCAGCTGATTTTGTATCGGGCGCACAAACAGCAAAAGACACAGCGTCACCCCAAAAGAAAGCTGAAACCCGGCATTGTAAAGCAGAAAAGGATTCGTCAGCAAAAGCAGCACTGCCGCCAGAGCCAGAAAATCAACCGGAGCAGGGGGCCGAAGAAGCCGCATGGCAAGAGCTGCCAGAACAATCATAAGTGCGGCCCGAATGGCTGAGGGGGCAAGCCCTGTCAGCATACAGTAAAAGCCAAGCCCTGCCGCAAGTATTATAAAGGATATCCAGCTGCGTTCCCGGTGAAACATGCGAAATACGACCAGAAGCAGCGCACCCGCAAACCCTACATGAAGCCCCGATACTGCAAAAATATGAGCAATACCCATGCGCTGTGTCATACGATAAAAGCTTTGATCGAGCTGCTGTTTTTCGCCTAAAAGCAGTGCCATCGCCAGCCGATTCTGTTCGTCTGTTAAATAATATGCAGCCGTTTCTTTCAGTCTGCATTGCACCTGCCAGGATACTTTCCAGATACCTTGCGGATTTTCTAACACTGCTATCTCTTTCGCTTTCATCTTCATACGGGCTTCTTTACTCAAAAGCCATTCTGCTTCATCAAATCCGCCAGGATTTCGTTCTCCCTGAGGTTTTTCTATCGTACCGGTAACCTGCAGCCTGCTCCCTGCCGGATACCAGACAGCCCCGGTTTCCTGCCCCCACTCGTGCGGCAGAGAAACATATAACACCTCGTTCGTATTATCTGCCTGTAACCACAGATAAAGAGTTCCCTCTCTGCTCTCACGCACCGTGCCGGTCAATTTTATTTCCCGCCCTGCCTCATTTTCAAAAACAGACGGCTGATTTTCTAATACCGGCATAAAAAAGATCAGCCCGGTAATAAAAAACACTGCCAGCAACGCCATAGGATGTCTTCGATGATAATATCTATCAGCAATCATTATTTTTCACCCTCTTTACAAATCTCAGAAATTTTTCTATACTGAATATAATCCAGTTGATTGGTCTGTGGGCTTCGGCAAGCAGACGGATAAACCGGAGGTGCCTTTTATATTATGACCATACCTATACCAAGGGGGAACCTGAGGAACGGGGAACGGAATCCTGCAGACTGCTGCTTTTATAATACTGTCAGATAAAATGTATCTTGTTTTGCCTGTTGTATCATAAATTACAGCGTTGTTTCTGCTATCTCGATTTTTACCCGTATTCCAATGGAGTACGGGTTTTTTCGTTCCCGAAAATTTATTCACAAAAGGAGCTGAACATTATGGAAAAACGCATTGGTTTTATTGGCATCATCGTAGAAGACACGACAAGCGTAAAAAGTATGAACGAACTCTTGAGCCAGTATAGCCATCTAATTGTAGGTCGTATGGGTATTCCGCACCATGGAGAAGTAAATGTTATCGTCATTATCATCGAAGGCAATAACGATGAAATTGGTGCACTGACCGGTAAACTTGGCGGTCTGAAAGGCCTGGTTGTACGCTCTGCACTCAGCAATTACAAACCGGACTAATGCCTATGCTTCAGAAAATGAAAACGGTTTTAGAAAAAGCACAGCATGATGACAATCTTTCTTTTTCAGAGCTGGTAACACTGCTTTCTATACCAGATGAATATCTGCCGGTTTTAATGGAAGCTGCAAGTCATGTACGCGAACAGAATGTTGGCAATTCGGTACATCTGCGCGGCATTATTGAATTTTCAAACTACTGCTCACAGCAATGCTGCTACTGCGGCCTTCGTGCCGGACATACATCGGCAAACCGTTATCGACTCACACCGGAACAGATTCTGGACACAGCCAGAGCTGCAGCCCGAACCGGCTACCGCACCCTTGTGCTGCAAAGCGGAGAAGATTCTGCAATTCCTGCAGAGGTCATTGCAGATCTTACCCGAGAGATAAAAAAACTGGATGTTGCTGTTACATTATCCTGCGGAGAACGAAGCTACGAAGTATATCAGCAATGGCGAGAAGCCGGAGCAGACCGCTATTTAATCAAGCATGAAACTGCAGATCCGGCTCTATACCGCTGTATTCGCCCTGGACACACCCTTGCAAAACGGCTGCAGTGTCAGAAATGGCTGAAAGAACTAGGGTATCAGTTAGGTTCCGGCTGCATGATTGGACTTCCAGGACAGACTGTAGAAACGCTTGCCCGCGATTTGCAGCTCATGAAAGAAATGCGTGTAGATATGAGCGGGATGGGACCTTTTATCCCCCATCCGCAGACCCCATTAAAGTTCGGCAGCACCGGAAGCATTTCCATGACTCTGAAAATGCTGGCTGCTGCACGGCTTTATATGCCGTGGCTTCTGCTTCCTGCCACTACAGCACTGGCCTCGCTTCACCCAGAAGGTCGTGAGCTTGCACTGCGAGCCGGCGCCAATGTTATCATGCCAAATGTAACACCAGAATACGTGCGAAGCATGTACCAGATTTATCCGGGCAAGCTGAACACGGAAGACAGTATGAAAGAATATTACCTCAAAATCAGAGCGATTATAGAGTCAGAAGGACGCATCGTCGGCTCTGATATGGGCCATAGCTTTCTTTTAGAAAGCTAACAAACCACGGAACGTGAAAATTAATACCTTTTATCGAGATAACAGAGACAACACAGGAGGTTTTCTTTATGTATAATCCAAAATCTATGATTGCAACCGAATTCATTGACCATCAGGAAATTTTAGATTCTTTAGCTTATGCAGCAGAAAATAAAACCAATTACGACCTCATTGAAAGTCTGATCGAACGCGCTGCAGACTGTAAAGGCCTGTCTCATAGAGAGGCGGCAGTTCTCCTGGAATGTGATATTCCAGAGCTGAATGAAAAAATGTATACACTGGCAAAAAAAATCAAACAGCAGATTTATGGCGACCGGATTGTAATGTTCGCTCCGCTCTATCTTTCCAACTATTGCATCAACGGCTGTGTATACTGCCCGTATCACGGACCAAACAAACATATCAAACGCAAAAAGCTGAGCCGTGAAGAAGTCATTCAGGAAGTTATTGCCCTGCAGGATATGGGACACAAACGCCTTGCTTTAGAAGCTGGTGAAGATCCGGTAAACAATCCAATCGAATATATTCTGGACTGCATTGATGCTGTTTACAGTGTAAAACATAAAAACGGAGATATCCGTCGCGTCAATGTAAATATTGCCGCCACAACGGTTGAAAACTACAAAAAACTGAAGGATGCCGGTATCGGCACCTACATTCTTTTCCAGGAAACCTACAACAAAGAAAGCTACGAAAAGCTGCATCCATTTGGACCAAAGTCTGATTATGCCTATCATACAGAAGCAATGGACCGCGCTATGCAGGGCGGTATTGACGATGTAGGCCTTGGCGTGCTGTTCGGGCTGGAATTATATCGTTACGAGCTGGTCGGAATTCTGATGCACGCAGAACATCTGGAAGCGGCTTTCGGCGTTGGCCCACACACCATCAGTGTACCGCGTATCTGTCCAGCGGATGATATCGACCCTAGCACCTTCACCAATGCTATCCCGGATGAAATTTTTGAAAAAATCGTTGCCATTTTACGTATTGCCGTTCCATATACCGGTATGATTGTTTCTACCCGCGAATCGCAAAAAACCCGTGAAAAAGTACTGAACCTGGGCGTATCTCAGATTTCCGGCGGTTCCCGCACCAGTGTGGGCGGTTATACCGAAGAAGAACGACCTACCGATACCAACCAGTTTGATGTCAGTGATACACGCACACTGGATGAAGTTATGAAATGGCTGCTGGAAATCGGCTATGTACCTAGCTTCTGTACCGCATGCTACCGGGCAGGGCGTACCGGTGACCGTTTTATGCAGTTTGCCAAAACCGGTGAAATTCATAATTTCTGCCATCCAAACGCCCTGATGACTCTGAAAGAATATCTGGAAGACTATGCTTCCCCGGAAACAAAAGCAATCGGTGAACGGGTAATTGCAGAGCAGCTTCCAAATGTGACAGACCCGGTAAAACAGCGCATCTGTGCTGAAAATATTAAAAAAATCGAGGAAGGACAGCGCGATTTCCGGTTCTAATCCGCCACAGACCAGAACATCCATGTTTTTTCTGAACTTGGAATTTTAACGATTCACCAAACAAATTATGAATCATCATAAAATAAACCATTACTGTAATAAAACAGATGTATCTCCGCAGAGCTCATGCTGCGGAGATATTTTTCTGGAAAATGATATTCTAATATTACATAATTTCCCTAAGGAACCAGAAATCCTTCTATATAAAGGAGCCATCAATAGTTTTTATCGATTTTGACACGACAGCTTTCTTCAAATCGCTCCTTTTCTATTGACGCTGAATATGGTATGATAGTACCTGTGATTTAATTTCAAACAATCAAACGGTTCGTGAATGACAGAACAACAGGAGGTGACATCCGTTGATTCAGGAAATGTGGCAGCTTTATCTGGCCCGGCAGGATTATTTTCACAATCTGCTTCTGGAGCATCTGCAGCTCTCAGCCGTTTCTATTATACTGGCTCTGATAATTGGACTGGCTCTGGGAATTCTTATCGCCCAGCAGGATCGGTTTTCGCTTCCAGTACTGGGAACTATCAATTTTATTTACACTATCCCGTCTATTGCCCTGTTCGGGATTCTGCTCCCGTTTACCGGGCTTGGGAACAACACTGCGATTATTGCTCTGACCGTTTACGCACTGCTTCCAGTTGTGCGAAACACCTATGCCGGACTCAAAAATATTGACCCGGCCATCCTCGAAGCCGGTATCGGCATGGGCAGTACCGAATGGCAGCTTTTGTGGAAAATAAAACTTCCTCTGGCACTGCCGGTTATTATGGCCGGGGTACGAAACATGGTCGTTATGGTAATTGCCACCTGCGGGATTGCTTCTTTTATTGGTGCAGGCGGTTTAGGTGTGGCTATCTTCCGCGGTATTACGACCTATCAGCTGTCAATGACCTGGCTGGGCAGTCTGATGATTGCAGCTGTAGCACTTTTGTGTGATATTCTGCTTGGCAGACTGGAAAAAAGAATTACCCTGCGTGTCAGCGGAAAGCTTCCAGAAAAGAAAGCAAAAATAAAAAGGAGTTTAAATGTATGAAAAACAGCAAAAAACTTTTAACGGTTCTGCTGCTGTGCTGCTTCGCAGTAACAGCTCTTGCAGGCTGTGGCGGCGGAGAATCGGTGGATAATGAACTTCCTCCGATTAAAATTGCAAGCAAAAATATGCCGGAACAGATGATTCTTCAGGAAATTCTGGCACAGTTAATTGAAGCAAAAACTGTTTACTCTGTAGAACGTGTAGAGCCAATTTCCGGCGGTACCAGCAATATTCAGGTGGCAATGGAAAATGACGAGCTGGATTTATATCCGGAATACACCGGCACAGGCTGGCTTACAGTGCTGAAAAACGACGAAACCAAAGATGCCGACTATATGTATGAAGAGTTAAACAAACAGTACAACGAGCAGTTTAATATGAGCTGGATGGCTCTGTACGGTTTTGAAAATACCTACACACTGGCAGTACGTGCTGAAACTGCAGAACAATACAACCTGACGAAAATCTCCGACTTAGCCGCTGTTAGCGATCAGCTGGTATTTGGTGCAAATTTCGATTATTTTGAACGAGAAGACGGCTATGCAAAAGTATGCTCTACCTATAACCTGAACTTTAAAGATACCGCAGAAGTGGACATGAGCCTCAAATATCAGACACTGGTAGAAAAACAGTGTGACGTTATTAACGCCTATACTACCGACTCCCAGATTGCCGAATTCGGCCTGGTAACACTGGAAGATGACTTAAAATTATTTACCGATTACCGATGCAGTACCGTAGTACGCAATGAAGTTCTGGAAACCTATCCGGAACTGCGTGATGTACTGATGCTGATGGAAGGTTTAATCAGCAATGAAGAAATGACCCAGATGAACTATGAACTGAACACCAATCATCGTCTGGAAAGCGAAATCGCTGCAGAATTCCTGCAGTCCAAAGGGATGATTTAATTGACAGAACCTGTCATTCAATTTCAGCAGGCCGGGAAACAGTACGGAGATTCCTGGGCTCTGCACTCTCTGACACTAAATATTAACCAGGGAGAATTTTTAAGTGTCGTTGGCTCCTCTGGCGGCGGTAAAACAACACTGCTAAAACTGATTAACGGCCTTCTGCTGCCAACCTCCGGCCGCGTGCTGGTTATGGGACAGGATACCGCAAAAGTTAATCTGATTCAGCTCAGACGGCAGATTGGCTATGTCATTCAGGGGGCTGCCCTGTTTCCACACATGACAGTCGCCGATAACATCAGCTATGTACCCGGTCTCTCCGGTGAAAAATTATCGCAGGCTCGACTGGAAGAACTGATGAAGCTGGTAGATTTACAGGCAGAGCTTCTGCATCGTTATCCCATCAGTTTAAGCGGCGGTCAGCAGCAGCGCGTCGGCATAGCCCGCGCTCTTGCCAGCAAGCCGCAGATTATGCTTATGGATGAGCCCTTCGGCGCGGTGGACGAAATCACGCGCACAATTCTGCAGGATTCCATTCAGAACCTGCACGAGCAGCTGAATACCACCATTGTATTTGTAACGCACAATATCCGCGAAGCTCTGCGGCTTTCCGACCGAGTACTGATTATCAATCACGGACAGATTGAACAGCTGGACACGCCTGCAAATATTCAGGCACATCCGGCAACCGAATACGTAAAACGACTGCTTCGTTAAACAGAATTTTTCGCAGGATACAGCATTGTCTGTATCCTGTTTTCTTTTGACTCTTCTAAAGATTGCGGCTTTTTCACTTGCCATCTTTCCATTTTTGCATTATAGTTAAAGTAATAGTTTAAATGTAAATCAATCATCAGAAAGGATGACTATTATATGCGTAGAAGAGACCGAGAAGTAACCAACCGTCAGCAGATTTTATCCATTATTGAATCGTGCGATGTATGTCGCTTAGGTTTTGTTGACGGCAATATGCCTTATGTTGTGCCGATGTGCTTCGCCTGTCAGGTAAACGAAGATGAAAGCATTACCCTGTATTTCCACAGTGCAGGAGATGGCCGCAAAGTAGACATTATGCAGAAAAATCCGAACGTAGCCTTTGAGATGGACACCGCCCACAAACTGTTTGACAACGCTACCGATGCCTGCGGCTTCGGCATGAAATATCAATGTGTAATGGGCACCGGCACCGTTCGATTCCTCACTGAAAAAGATGAAAAAGTTCCCGTTCTGGATATGATTATGAAACACTATACAAAAAAACATCTGCCTTATCGTCCAGAATTTATTGATGCTACCCTGATTATCGCTTTAGATGTAAAAGAAATCACCTGTAAAGTAAACGAATAAGCATTTATTTACCCGTATCCGCTAGTCGGATACGGGTTTTCTGTTATAAAAAACAAAACCGTTTATACAGTTGGACAAAAAAAGAGAACTGCCCAGCGGCCAGTTCTCTTTTCAAAAGGGATTATGGTTTCATTTCGTTGATTTTGTACTTATTATTTACCGAAGTAACGTTTCAGTAAGCCTTCAAATGCTTTACCGTGGCGGGCCTCGTCACGAGC
>DAISWV010000018.1:0-12860 GCA_036826195.1 Peptococcaceae bacterium
ACATATTCTTACGAATACGTTATGGATTTAGTTTTTCTTTGGCAGCTGGTTGCCTTCTTCATCGTAATCCCAATCCAGAGGCAGGCCAACAGCTTTCATTTTCTGATGGAATTCGTGTTCGTATTCCTGATAGCTGTGAACTTCTACGTCTGGGTTCCATGGGTTGATGTGACGAACCATACGGTTGTTGTTTGCCATGTTACGGGTTGGGCTCATGAAGATACCAGCCGCATGCATTAATTTACTGGTTGGGAAGTAAATTAACAGGGTGCAAACCAGAGCCAGGTGGAACCAGAAGTTTACGCTGATGTCGTACATAGCGCATGCTTCCATGATTGCACCGATATTGAAGCTTGCCAGACCCATTGCAACTGCTTTAACAGCAGTGATATCAACGTGTGTTAAGTAACGCATGAAGATACCGGTTACTGCGATACCGAAAATTAAGAAGATTGGGAAGAAGTCCTGTACTAAGCTTACATAGCGAACTTTGTCCAGGTACAGACGACGTGCGATTAAGCCTGTGATACCTAACAGCAGGATGAAACCGGTTAAGTAAATCTGCTGTAAGTCAACCCAGAATGCACCGTCGATCATTTCCCATGCTTTCACGAAACCAGGAACTGGATCGGTGAATAATCTTAAGTGACGGAATACAGTTAAGAAGAAGCCCCAGTGGAAGCACAGGCCAAACAGCCATAACCATTTTTCCCACTGATAAGTGATGTTGCCTTCTTCGGTAACTTCTGCTTTGGAGTTACGGAACAGGGAGCGGAAGAATACTACTTCCAGGAACATACGAACGATTACGCCAGCTTTGGTAGATGGGTTATCGATTTTGTTCTGTTTAATGAAATCTAAAGATTTCTGCTGACCGGCTGTAGTCGGAATTCTGAAAGGTACTGGGGATTTTGCCCAGTTCAGAACTCTGTAAATAAAGCCGATGATAAAGACTGCCATTGCAATGTAAGGCAGGATGCCGCCGAAGAAGAAGTCTAAGTTCAGCACTTCAGTCCCTACAAATACAACTGCCAGGATGGCCAGCACAAGTGCCGCCGCAATACCTGCATTTTTCATCTCTTTATCCCTCATTTCTATACTAATTTAGGAACAAACATTATTGGAACATTTCAGTAATGATTCAGCTTACGCTTCTTCTGGTGCAGCTTCTGCAACAGGAGCTTTTGGTTCTACTACGATACCGTTGGCTTTGTTGTATTCGTCAACGTATTTCATAGGCAGAGCAGCTCTGTCTTCCTGTACGAATGCGCCCAGATCCATGTCTTTCTTAACAACAACAACCAGTTTGAACAGGATGCTTGCGATTAAGATACCCAGTGCGAAAATACCAACGATAATCAGTACTTCAGGAACAGTTACATGGTAAGGAGCGATGGTGCCGAATGGTGTTTCGGACAGACCGCCGATAACGAAGGTTAAACCTTTTTCAATGTACATGGACAGGAATGCAGTTGCACAACCAAAGCCCAGCAGTTTGTAGTTGGTTCTGGTCTGACGTGGAATCATGATAACCAGAGTTACAACAACCAGAACAACAAACAGCCACATCAGAGGCACAAACTGGTCATGACCGTGATAGCCTGCAAACAGGTACTGCAGAGCAGCTTTATGGCTTGGAACGTTACTGTAGAATGCAGTAAAGAATTCACAGATTACCATGAAGATGGTTGCAGTGTATGCATAAGCAATTGTGGTAGCCAGTCTGTCGATTGCGGTTTTACCAGCATCGAAGCCTGTCAGTTTGTTCAGGATAAAGCAAATTAAGATAATCAGAGCCGGACCGGTAGCAAACGCACCAGCCAGGAATTTTGCAGGCAGCATAGCAGTCAGGAAGTAGTGACGGCTTGGCAGACCTGCGTACAGCCATGCAGTAACGATGTGGATACTGAATGCGAAAGGAATGGAGAATACAGCTAACGCTTTTACGATTTTGCCGTATTTCACGCCTTTGTTTTCAGCCTGCAGTACATTGTAACCTACGATGATGTTTAAAATCAGGTAGATTGGCAGTACAGTAGCATCCCAGCACAGCATGGAGTGTGGTGTGTAGTACAGATATACGTTAAACAGTTTCATTGGAGAACCGATATCCACTACTACGAATAACAGAGCCATAATGATAGCAGGAATTGCCAGGAATTCCCCTACTACAGTGATACGGCCGAATTCTTTAACATTGTGCAGATAGTATGGCAATACGATCATAACACCACCGGCAGCAACCCCTACGAAGAAGGTTAAGTGACCGATGTACATACCCCAGGAGATGTCACGGCTCATACCTGTTACATGGAAACCGTTTACCATCTGGTAGATATATGCTGCAAAGCCTACTGCAAACAGAGCAGCCAGGAATGCAATCCAGGCCCAGTATGCTTTACTGGTTCTTTTGACTAACGCTTTTTCAATCATTATCTACCCCTCCTTATACGATGTAGTATACCTTAGGTTTGGTACCCAGGTTTGTTCTACGCTGTAATGTGAAATTGTCTGCAATTGCTTTGCTTACTGCAGAGTTTGGATCGTTGATGTCGCCGAAGATAATAGCGCCGCCTGCTTCTTCTACGCACAGTGGCAGTTCGCCTACTGCTAAACGTTCAGAGCAGAAGTTGCATTTTTCAACTACACCTTTCATACGGGTTGGGTAGGATGGGTTGATTTCATCCAGATAATTGCGTGGGTTTTTGTAGTTAAAGCTACGAGCGCCGTATGGGCATGCAGCCATACAGTTACGGCAGCCGATGCAGCGGTGCATATCCATGCCTACAATACCCTGTGCATTCATGAATGTAGCTTTTACCGGACATACGCGAACACATACTGGTTCTGCACAGTGGTTGCAGATGGTCATGAAGCTCATATCTTTGTATTTATCGCCCATTTTGTCATGAACTTCATCCAGGAACAGGTGTTCAAATGTTTCGCCCCAGATCCATTTTACTTCGTCTTTTTTGGTATCAATGTTTGGAACATTGTGGAATTTGTGGCATGCTTCGATACATTTGTTCAGGGTAGCTTCGTCCATTTTTTTCATGTCGATAACCATACCCCATGTTACGTCGCTTCTTTTGCCGGCAGATTCTTTGTAGGAACCTTCTACAGCAGCAGCCACAGCAGGGTTGGAGCTAGCAGCAGCTACGCCCAGACCAGCTACAGCAGCGGTACCTAATTTTAAGAATTTTCTTCTGTTCATTTCCATCTTAGTTGGCACCTCCTACTACTGTTGGTTCAACGTGGCAATCCCAGCAGGTTGGGTTTACGTTGGAATATGTGTGACATTTCAGACAGAAGTCTTCATAGTTAGAGTGACATTCGAAGCAGGTGTTCTGCAGGCTTGCCAGGTATTCTGTACCATCAGCGGATACATATACACGGGTACCTTCACGAACTACTTCAACTTTCCAGTCATTTAACAGATCCATGTGATGTGCACGCATCCATTCAACGTCTTCAACACATTTTGGTTCAGCCATCTGGTTGATAGCTGGAGTGTCTAAGCTTACTTCAGGAGCAGCACCGTTTGCAGGAGACAGGATAGCAGACCAGAATGGAACAGTCACTAATACGGCGAAGATGACTAAGCCGATGATCATATTAGTTTTTTTCATCTTATGCTTCCTCCTCATCGTCTACGTTTGGCAGCGGTTCAAAACGCAGGTTTTCGGTACGTTTTTTCTCACCTTTCATAACTAATGCGTTACCCAGCAGTTCGTGTACACCACAAACTTCTACGCCTGGGTTCCAGTAGTTCATCAGTGGAGGCAGAGCTGCACGGTCAATCGCACAGATACATGCCAGCATGTTTACGCCGTGGCGTTCTTTTACGAATTTAACAGCATTCGCTCTTGGGAAGCCGCCGCGCATACGCATTTCCATGTTTTCATCGTTACCTAAGCCGGCACCGGAACCACAGCAGAATGTTTTTTCACGGATGGTGTCTTCCGGCATTTCATGCCATTCAACACAGTGATCCAGAATGTAACGTGGTTCGTCGAACAGACCCATTGCACGAGCAGGGTTACAGGAGTCATGGTAGGTAGCAATGATATTGCTGTTTCTGGAAGGATCCAGTTTTACTTTGTTGTGACGCAGTAAGTCAGCAGTGAATTCGGTTACGTGGATCATTTTGGTGGATCTTGCGTTTTCGAATACAGTGCCGGTTACAGGGTTTTTCGGTACTTCCAGGTTGGATGGAGCAGGACCGTTCATGGTATCCATGTACTGGTTCAGTACACGCCACATGTGACCGCACTCACCGCCGATGATGTATTTAACGCCCAGACGCTGTGCTTCTGCGTAGATTTTTGCATTCAGACGTTTCATCATTTCGTTGGAAGTAAACAGACCGAAGTTACCACCTTCCGAGTTATAGGTACTCAGAGTGTAGTCTAAGCCCATTTCATGGAACAGCATCAGCTGACCCATCAGGGAGTAGGTACCTGGTGTTGCGAAAACGTCACCAGATGGTGGAACGTACAGGATTTCTGCACCTTTACGGTTGTAGGACAGATCCAGACGGATGCCTGTGATATCTTCGATATCGTCCAGTGCCATGTCGAAAGAGTCAACTACACCGTGAGGCTGAATGCCCAGGTGGTTCCCTTTCATGTAACATGCGGATACAGGACCCATTACCCAGTCAATGCTTAAACCAACCAGGTTCAGCAGTTCACGGCCGATCATGGTGATTTCAGCGGTATCGATACCATATGGGCAGTATACAGAACAGCGACGGCATTCTGTACACTGGAAGAAGTAGTAGAACCATTCTTTCAGTACTGGTAAGGTCAGTTCTCTTGCCCCTACCATTTTTGCCATCAGTTTACCTGCTAAAGTATATTCTTTACGGTAAACGGAACGCAGCAGTTCTGCACGCAGAACCGGCATGTTTTTAGGGTCGCCGGACCCCAGGAAGAAGTGACATTTGTCAGCACAAGCGCCACATCTTACGCAGATATCCATGTACACTTTTAAGGAACGGAATCTCTGCAGACGGTCTCTTAAGCCGTCTAAAATGATTGTCTGCCAGTTTTCAGGCAGCTTCCAGTCTTCATCAGCTGGAGACCAGATACGTGGATTTGGGAACCCGATCATCTCTAAGCTTTCTGGTTTACTTGCATAGCTGTAAGTACCCGGTCTGAAGTCTACCGGGGTATCCATCCAGCTGGTTTCAGGTGGCTTAAAGTCAATCTTGGTGAGCTCCTGTGGTTTTGGAAGTTTTGCCATGTTAACACCCCTTTGTTATATTTCCTACTCTTCCTCTATATAGTTACTGCACCGCATAAAAGTGCTAGTATCCACCGATTCATTTAACAGATTCGCTTTCTGCAGCATTGCGTTCATTTCTTTTACCTGGGCAATACGCAGATTGGAAAGCTGTTCTTTACTTTCACTGTACAGGTCAAAAGCGATCAGCATCAGTGTGTCAACGTCAGTATTCAGGTCGTCCAGTTCTGCCTGGGTAACCTGCCCTGCCTTGATTTCATTTTTAAAGGTGGTCATCACCAGATATTTAAAGCTTGGCAGAAATGCCAGCGCTTTGGATGGTTTCATATCCTGAACAGCACGAATTTTCATAATCATTTCCAGATGCCCGTAAAGCTTGTCGGCATCGCGATCGCCGTGCAGTTCACTCAGCAGATGATCCATATTGTGGTAAATATTGCTGCCAACCGGATTTGCAAAGTCTTTATCGACTCTTACAAAATATTTGTGAGCTTCTGCCGGATAAGCGGCAATTGCCTGCTCAAACCATTCTTTTAACAGTTCTTCATGCTTCTGCTGCATGAGCTGGTTTAAACGATTGCTCATCCTTTTCACCTCCCATCAAAAGTAATGCCTTGCTCTATCATTATACCAGATAACTATGCATACCCGGCAAGAGATAGCTTACGCCAAAGAATGTAAAAATTACAGCTGCAAAGCCCAGTACGCTGAGCCACGCTGCCCGTTTGCCTTTAAAGCCCTTCATAAAGCGGGTGTGCAGATAGATGGCATATACCAGCCATGTAATCAGCGCCCATGTTTCTTTCGGGTCCCAGCTCCAGAATGCACCCCAGGCATATTCGGCCCATACCGCACCGGTAACCAGCATAATGGTTAAGAACGGCAGACCGATGAAAATCAGTTTATAGGTAATCTCGTCTAAAACTTTCAGCGAAGGCAGGCTCTGTGCCAGACGGCTGTCAGCCTTGTCCCCGTTTTTGTCTTTTAAGAGATATGCAATCGATACTGCAAAGGATACGGCGAATGCGCCGTAAGAGATAACTGCTGCCGATACATGCACCGCCAGCCAGTAGCTGCGCAGAGCAGGCATAACCGGTTCGATGGTTAAATCGATACTCACCAGCCAGCATCCTAATACCACCAGAATCGGCATTACAAATAAGCCAATACCGCCGATGGAGAATTTTTTTTCGATAATCACATAGGCAAGCGCCGCAACAAATACAAAGCACAGCCCGAATTCAAAGCCGTTATTTAACGGCAGGCCTCCAATCAGCACAGAGCGCAGAATGAGCGCCGCCGCAGTGAAAATTACACCCACATACACGATTTTTGTAGCGGTATTCTGGAGTTTTTGATTGCGTGCCCAGAATCCCATACCATAAACCACCAGGGCTCCGACATATGCGGCTAACATCAGCCATAATAAAGGTAACTGCAATTGTTCCATTGTTTATGTTGCCTCCTGTTGATGCGGCCACAGTTCGGCCAGCTCTTCTTCGGTTTCTTCCACTACCATACTGCTTTTGCTGTAACACCGGATACGGCTCTGTTTTGCGCCGTTCGCAGTAACAATCCATAATTCACGATATCGGCCGCTTAAGAATAAAAGCGATGCGATACTTGCCAGCAGGAACCCGGCAAACACAATGTATGTCCCGCGGCGGATTTTCAGTTCCAGAACACTGTACTCTGTAGTATCCAGATAAGTCAGTGTGGCTCCGGCATCAGTTAAAACAAGCACATCGCCCGGTTCTACAAACTGTCCGCGCGGTGCATTGACATGGTCACTAATCTGCACATAAGGCTTTCCTTCAACAGTTGCAGCCACGACAGTCTGTCCGCCAATCATGGCAACCTGGTTTTCCGGAATCCCGTAGGTGGTGTTATCTGCCTCTGTTTCCAGCCCCTGCGCCTCCAGTAAATACCGGCGGTCAAAAGAATTCTGATAGATCATCAGATTTCCGTAACGATATGGCTCATTTACTTTTGTTTCGACGTTTTGAGCAACCAGTTCTCCGTGTATATATAAGTTAAAGCGGGTCACCCAATTGTCCACGGCATTCTGCTCATCATACACCGTCTGGAAATCCAGAATTTCAACGGTGCTGTCAGTGCCGTAAACACTCTGCAGTTCCTCCGGAAACGGGCGAGTCTGTCCAACCTGCCCCATGGAATACCCCTCGGTGTTAAAGGTGGAAAACAGTGCCCCGATTAAGATAATCAATAAAGAGATATGCAGCAGATGAGGCGCACATAACCCTGCTTTGCCTTTCTGTGCAAGAATTTTTACTTCGCCGTTCTGTTCTTCACGGCTGATTTTATAATGATTTTCCTGAAGCCAGGCCGTTACGGCAGCCTCATCAGCATCGTAGATTTTATACTCCGCCCGTTCAGGAACATCTTTTGCAGTGCGCTTTAACTGGCCGAAAAACTTCGGTAAAAGCTGCACGGTGCATAAACCAAGATTGATAAAAAAGGCTATCACCAGAAGCCGGAACGACCAGGAACTGAACGCATTGGCATCTGGAAAAATGGTAGCCAGAACAGACATTACGGCGATCCCGGCAATCAGAATTACAGCCAGTTTTAATGATGACAGAAATTTCAGCATGACAGTCTCCTCCATAGTATCTGCATTGTATCATATTAACTTTAATATTATAGCTGAAAACGCCATAAAACACTACACATTTTGTGAAAAAATCGACATTTTCATTTGATTAATTTCATTCGCAAATTTACTTTATCCAATAGATTTTTTTTATAGATACAGCAATGCATGCAATGCTAATGTTCCGCTACTTTCATAAGGCCTCGTATCTTTTCCAGAGCGCTCTTTTCAAGCCTTGACACCTGCATCTGCGAAACTCCCATCATCTCTGCAATTTTGCTCTGCGTTAAATCCTCAAAATACCGGTAGTAAACAACCTTTTTCTGCTGTTCGCTCAGCACTTCCATAGCTTCTTTCAGGTCTTTTTTCAGTTCCACGCTTTCCAGATTGGAATCCACTGCGCCCAGATACAGTTCCGGCACATTGCTTTCATCATCATTGAGCTGTTCAGAAAGCGACGTGGTCTGACTGGCCTGTTTTGCTTCTATAGCCTCTTTCAGTTCACCTTTATCCATCTGCAGGATATCAGCCAGCTGTTCGGTAGTCGGATTATTCCCGTGCTGCTGATAATATTCGCCTTCTGCGCGAGTGATACGGGTACTCAGTTCCCGGTATTTGCGCGGAATTGCTACACGCCATGTACTGTCACGATAATAGTTCATAATTTTGCCGGACACTGTGCGATAGGCAAAGGTTTTGAAGCGAATTTCCTTTTCCGGGTCAAAACGTTCCAGCGCACCTACCACCGCAATGCGGGCTACCTGCTGCAGATCCTCTCTCTCCCATGGCAGATAACACTGCGTCTGGCACCAGTATTTAATTAACGGCTCCATGGCTTTTAATAAATCCTCCATAGCTTCAGGAGTCGGATTCTTTTTATAGTCGAGAGCCATCTGCTCTATGTCTTTTTTCACAATTCTGTTCCTCCCCCATGCTACCAGCGCATACGTCCGGTCAGCCGATTTCCTTTTTCGTTAAATGTCAGTTCATCCATTATAGTCTGCATCAGCATAATGCCGCGACCATGTTCTTCAAAAGACAGTATATCTCTCCCGGCCTCCCTCAACTCTGCCGGAATTCCCGGTCCTTTATCCTCCACCGAGAATATAATCCCCTCTTCGCTGCACGCCCAGCTGACGCTTACCTCTGCCGCGCCTCCATCTTCCGGGGTACCGTACAGCAAACCGTTCTGTACCGCTTCCATCAGACAAAGGCGGATATCCATCTGTTTTTCTTTACTCACCGGCCACATAGAAAGCTGTTCCTGCAGTAAATCTGTCACCGCTTTCAATTCTTCCAGAGCCGAGATTGTTATATACACCTGCATCTGCGGTACCATCCTCTCGTGTTCGATTACTCAACGCCTGCCTCGCGGAGACGATTTTTTATAATTTCAGCCAGAAGCGGATCCATGCCAAGATGCTGTGTCAGGTCAATCTGAACCTGAGCGTGTTTTTCCCGCATAGCATCCAGAATACGCGGAATTCCGTTGGATAAGTGCTGCCCTCTGGTTAAAAACATCGGCACTATAATAATGCGTTCCATGCCTTCTGCGGCCAGACGGTCAATTTCCGATTCCAGAGTCGGGTCTGCCACTTCTACAAAAGCGCCGCTTATTGTTAATTCCGGCAGCTGCTGCGCCATCATCTCCCACATACCGCGCACCTCCACATTGGCGTGTTCCCGAATGCTTCCGTGACCTAATAATATTACTGCCTGTTTCATGCAATCCTCCGTTATTATACGTCAATATAATCGGTTTCTTCCGGAATCACATAGGCCAGCACAACATAGGCTGCAACTGCCGCCAATGTGCTAACCGGCGGAAACAGCGCCACCAGAACCCAGACCAGACGGATATACAGCGGATCAATTCCGAAAAACCGGCCCAGGCCAGCACAGACACCGGCAAACTTGCGTCCTGCTTTGGCTCTTCTCAGTCTGTCAATTTTTCTTTTCATAGCTGCACACTCGCTTTCTTTTCCATAAACCTCATGACGTTTCTCTGATTCTAATTAGAATCTTTTCAAAAATATGAATTATCTCATTGTTTCTCCGTCCATTATCCGTTAAAATAAAACTGCATAGATGCTGCACTTTGGCATATATGAATCAGAAATGAATCAGGAGTTTTTACTGCAATGAGAATTATATTATTACTGGCAGCTGCGCTGCTCAGCCTTGGCATTATATGTCTGGCATTTTTATTTCTGACAGGCACATTATCCGCATTTCTGTATACCGTCTTTTCTTCCGGTATATCCGTCCTGCTGATTTTTGCCCTGTTCCATTTTATTTACCTGTATCTGAATCGAAAATCAAAATGACACTTTCTCAGATACCACATTCCTGCGTCAGCTGCGGCTGGCGCAGTTCTATTAAGCCCATAGATAACAGCCGCATACTGGAATACAGATTCGTCCAGAACAGCTGGCTGCGCTGCCAGTGGCTTCGCAGAAACAGGCGCTGATCCTCGTTCAGAGAGTCTTCTCTGCACGCCTCTTCAATGGCATCCAGTTCTGCACTGTCGGCCAGAATCTGATTCAGGAACTGATAGGTTTCGTCCATCTCTTCGGATTCCAGCACCTGCTGCCATTCCAGTTCAATTAATTTAAAATTGAGCCAATAAGTTGTAAAACCTTTGCTGATTCCCAGACTGTGTTGTTCCCGAAACACCAGCGTCTGACGATTCCATGCATCAATCTGGCGGAGATTGTCCATACTCCAGGCTTTTGCCTGCTCCATCTCTTCCTGCGTAATGTTGTTGTTGCGAATGCACTGGTTAAACAGCGCAATGGTATTTCCGGTATGGATGTTCTCTGCGGACGGTTCTCTATCACCGTAAAAACGGCTGATTTCCTCCGCAGCTACGCCGGTGGCCACTGCGGTACTCAGCCAGTAAAAACCTTCCGAGTGAAACAGCGATTCTACCGCGTTCATATTCATAGTATCAAAAGACAGCATTCCGCCGCCTGCTACTCTATCCATAATAACGCCACCTTTCCAATATACTATGCTTTATTATACCCTTTTCTGCGCAATCGGGCAACGGAAATAACTTGTATGTCTCTGTGCGGATAACTAAAAATATTATAGCAGTGATTTTACAGGCATTTTACTTTCGTCTGGTCAAAAATCTGCTATAATACAAATGTAACGTGACTTGATAATACCACCGCCGCAGCACAGAATTTGCGGCTCAAAAAGAAGGAGACATCACTATGAAAGGACTCATTTTCGATTTAGACGGCACACTGCTGGATTCTATGCCATCCTGGGGGCGTCAGCTGGATGATTTTCTCACCAGCCGCGGCATCACACCGCCAGCTGATTTGCTGGACCGCACAAAAACCCTGGGGTTAGAGAATGCCACCGGTATGGTTCTGGAAGAATTCGGTCTACCAGATGACCCTGCTGTGATATACAAACAGTTTCAGGACAATATGGAGCAGCTGTACTGCACCGCCATTCCATTAAAGACAGGCGTACGCGAATTTCTGGATGCGATGTCTGCCAAAGGGGTGCCAATGGCTGTTGCCACCGCCACCTCACGTCCTCTGGTAGAAAAAGTGCTGGCTCATCATCAGCTGATTGATCATTTCCAGAGTATCACCACCGTAGCCGAAGCCGGTATCGGCAAACACGATCCGAAAGTTTTTTTAATGGCGGCTGACAAACTGGCTATGCCGCCAGCGCAGTGCATCGTATTTGAGGATTCTTTAAAAGCTGTGCGCAGCGCCAATGCTGCAGGCTTCGACACAGTTGCTATTTACGAAGAGAGCAATCTGTCGGAACAGTCTGCTTTAGAAACTGAATCCACACTCTATATCCACGATTTCAAAAATCTGCTCACACTGCACGAAACACTATTTATATAATCCGCCTCACGATAAAAGGGCTGCCGCTTATGCGACAGCCCTTGTCTGTTTTATTTTGTTATATATAGAAGATTACAGAGTTGTTTCAAATTCTCCGCCATCTTCAATACATTCTACGCATTCCATATCGTCAGCCTGATAAATAATCTCGCCTTCTTTGATAGTAGCCAGCACTTTGATATCACGGATTTTATCTTTTGGTACATTCAGAATGTCCTGATCCAGTACTACCATATCGCCGCGTTTACCAACTTCCAGAGAACCTTTTACATCATCATCGAAGCACTGATATGCCGCATCAATGGTAACCGCTTTTAACGCAGTCATGATATCTACTGCAAACTCTTCGCCCAGCACATTACCGTTTCTGGTGCGACGGTTTACTGCAGTATCTAACAGCAGCATCATGTTTGGAGGCCCGATTGGGCAGTCCTGATGCAGTGTAAAACGCATGCCGCGTTTTGCAGCCCATGCCAGAGGGCTGATTCTGCTTGCACGTTCCGGCCCTAATACAACGGAACGATACCAGTCGCCCCAGTAGTATACGTGGTCATGGAAGAAGCTTGGCATAATCCCCAGCGCCTGAATACGATCCATCTGATCTTCACGGATTGTCTGTGCATGAATCAGAACTGGACGTAAATCTTCTGTTAACCCTGTTTCCTGCAGTGCTTTTTCGTAAAGATCCAGACAGCGGTCAATCGCCGCATCGCCATTGCACTGCATCTGCAGCTGCCAGCGATTATTCATACATTCTTTAAACAGTTCCAGAACACGTTCGTCACTGCCGTATGCAGGAGAACCACAGTAATCCGGTTTTTCACCAGGAGGCACCTGATAATACGGCTTGCTCATCCATGCGGTACGAATCTGTGGAGAACCATCCATGATTACTTTTGCACCGGAAATTTTAAAGTGCGTGCGATATTTGGATTCCGGAGATGTGATACCATCCAGAGCCACTTTCGCTTCGCTTGCAACACGCACATAACCCAGCACGTCAGCCGAAATCAGGCCGGCACCAGTACAGAACTGCAGCAGTGGACGCATATCCGCTTCAAAGTTGCCATCCATTACAGTGGTGTAACCCTGGCTGATATATTTCTGTTCCGCACGGCAGA
>DAISWV010000019.1:0-12570 GCA_036826195.1 Peptococcaceae bacterium
ACCAACACAAACTGCAATGGCGGTAATTTTGATTGTAATGGCTGCCCCTTCCCACAGACGCGGCATTAACGTCCAGAAATGATAACCAAAATTATTCATTTGCTTTTCAGCACTCCCTTTTTCATGCAAAATACTTTATCATTATACCTCAGACTACTGCATTATGGCAAGAAATTCCGCGTCGCAAACGAAAAAAAATCGAGGTTATTGCATAAAAAATACTTTTTTATACAACAACCCCGATAATTATTCAGTTTAAAATATGAATCAGAATGAAAAATTATTCAGCAGCGCCGAAGTATTTGTCAATCAGTTCGTCGTAAGTACCGTTTGCTTTTACGTTTTCCAGACCAGCATTCAGTTTATCCAGCAGTTCTGTGTTGTCCAGAGCAACTGCGATACCGAACTGTTCAGGTACTTCTACTTCGAATTCAGCAGCGATTTTTGCTACTTCAGGATGAGCTGCAACGTAAGCACCGTTTACAGGAATGTCCATGATAACAGCGTCAACTTCGCCATTGCCCAGAGCCAGCATACATACGTTGATGTTTTCCAGCAGTTTTACATCAGCAACAACGCCAGCTTCCTGCAGTTCCAGAGCTTTAGCCGCACCGGTGGTACCCATCTGGGAAGCAACTACTTTGCCAGCCAGATCAGCTTCGGAAGTGATGTCAGTGTTATCAGCAGCTACAGCAATGTTTAAACCAGCATCATAGTAAGGAGCGGTGAATGCAACCTGTTCCTGACGTTCTGGAGTAATGCTCATACCAGCGATGGAAGCATCAATCTGACCATTCTGTACAGCCATTACCAGGCCGTCAAATTCCATGTTAACCATTTCTACTTCCATACCCTGGTCAGCAGCAATTGCGTTGATTAAGTCAACGTCAAAACCGATGATGGTTTCACCGTCTTCAGCCATCATTTCAAATGGTTCGAATGCAGCGTTGGTACCAACAGTCAGTACTACTGCTTCCTGGTTTTCTGCATCAGCGTTTGCATCCTGTGCAGCGTCGTTGCCGCCGCAGCCTGCGAACAGCATCATGCTGGTAGCCAGTACACCGGCAACCAGTGCTTTACTAAATTTTTTCATTTTGGAAAATCCCCTCTCGCTTTGCCTTTCGGCAAAAAGATAATAATATTTACACAGCATTTATCATAGCCCTTTCCACACCATTTTGCAAGAACTTTCTGTTCTTTTTTCTGAATTTTATTCACACTTTTCCACTCGGTTATCCACAGAATCTCCTGCCCCATTTGTGGATAATGTGGATAACTTGCTGTATTCCGCGTTACAACGCATTTTTCCATCCACAACAGCCTGTGAACAAACCTGTTTTTCACCATCGGTTTTATCTTCGTTCAAGTATATTAAAAATGCCCTCTGCCGCTGGCCAGTGTAGCTCCCAGAATTTCAGCCGCACCGGCTTTATGCAGTATACCTGCACACTGGCGTATGGTGGTGCCGGTGGTAAACACATCATCCACCAGAATAATCCGTTTACCACGTATATCTGAACCCGGTTTTACAACAAATGCACCATCCAGATTTTTTAGCCTCTGCTCCCGGTTCATTCCTGTCTGGTGCGGCGTATTTCGCACACGCTGCATACAGTCCTTCCAGGGGATGCCAGCCTGTTTCGCTAAAGCCTCTGCCAGAAGCGCACTCTGGTTATAGCCCCTCTCCTGAAGCCGTTTTTTGTGAAGCGGTACCGGAACCAGTAAATCATAATCGTCAGGCAGCGCAGGAGCAAGTTCAGCCGCCAGACATTCGGCAAGCCATGGCATATTGTGAAATTTGAAATCCAGAATAGCCTGCTGCCAGCCGTCCTGATAAGGCCACACCGCAAGATTGCCTGTCAAATAGAGCGGCCAATCCCGGCAGCTGTGACAATGTTCGCTGAACACTCCAAAACTGTGACAGCACTGGCATTGCCCATACAGGCTCCGTTTCCGCAACGCCTCCGCTCGGCAGTCTTCACAGACACCTAATGTTTTCTGCCGCCGCATGCAGATTGGGCAGATATCCGGCAGAGGGAAACAAATATCATACAGTTTCTGCAGCAAATGCATTTTTCTTCGCCTCACTTCCAATTTGCGAACATCCGTTCATATTCTTCTTGCATTATACAAACATCTGTTTTATTATAATCTGTAGAGATGCAAACATATTTTCGCATTATATTGTTCGACCACAGGGGGAATGCCGCATGCAACTACTTGAAAAACTCACCATTCTGGCCGATGCCGCCAAATACGATGTATCCTGTTCGTCATCCGGTTCCACCCGAAAAGGAAATCCAGGCACCATCGGCTCCGCAGCTAAATCAGGAATCTGTCACTCGTTTACTGCGGATGGCCGCTGTATTTCACTGTTAAAAATTCTAATGACCAACAACTGCATCTACGACTGTGCCTATTGTTTAAACCGGCGCAGCAATGATAAACCGCGCGCCATATTTACAGTCAATGAAATTGTAAATCTGACTATGGATTTCTACCGGCGCAACTATATTGAAGGCCTGTTTTTAAGTTCCGCTGTCATTGCTTCGCCCGATTACACCATGGAACTGCTGATTCAGGTGGTAGAAAAACTGCGCTATACAGAAAAGTTTCACGGCTATATCCATTTAAAAGCCATTCCTGGAGCAAACCCGGCACTGATTGAACGAGCCGGACGCCTCGCCGACCGGCTCAGTGTTAATCTGGAACTGCCCTCCGAGCAGTCGTTAAAGCTTCTGGCGCCGGATAAAACAAAGCAAAATCTGCTTCTTCCCATGCATCAGATTCACCGGGGGATTCTGGAACGCCGTGAAGAACAGGCATTAATAAAAAAAGCTCCGTTGTTTGTGCCGGCCGGGCAGACCACACAGATGATTGTAGGAGCCTCCGGTGAGAGTGATTTGCAGATTCTGCGGCTTTCCTCGGCGCTTTATAAAAAGTTTTCTATGAAACGAGTGTACTTTTCCGCTTATGTACCAATTAACAGCGATTCCCGGCTACCTCAGATTGCTAAACCGCCCATGCTGCGCGAAAACCGACTGTATCAGGCTGACTGGCTCATGCGCTTTTACGGGTTTGACGCGGCAGAACTTCTGGATGACCGAAACCCCAACTTCGACCCGGACTACGACCCGAAAATCATCTGGGCGGTTCGTCATCCCGAACAGTTTCCGGTTGAAATCAACACGGCATCGTACCAGCAGCTGATTCGTGTACCCGGGCTCGGCATCCGCTGTGCAAAACGCATTGTCAGCGCTCGTCGAACTGCCCGGCTGGATTTTGAAGATTTAATCCGCATGAAAGTCTCGCTAAAGCGGGCACAGTACTTCATTACCTGCAAAGGAAAATACTATCGCATCCAGAATCCGCAGCCAGATATGATTCTGCGCGCCTTAAAACCGGCAGCCCGTTCCCCGTACGAACAGCTCAGCCTTTTTGGCGACTGGCAGACGGTCAAGCCAGAAGCCCTTGAAAATCAGATTGAAATACTGGATAATACCGCCTACTTCCCCAAAAAATCCGAATCGCAAAGCAGCAGCCAAAACAATCTGCTTCCAATTTTCTAACACGCTGTGTCGGACATGTTGAACATGCTGCACATTTCTCTATCTTTCTCTATTGTTTTTTGTGATTTTTCAGATTTTTCCGAAAAGTTCAACAAGTTCAGCACAACCCTATTGGTTGACAGAAAAAGTTCAACATAAAGTACAACATTGTCCAGCATAGTTCAACACTATTCCAGAAAGGAGTCTCTTTTATGAACAGCTATCTGTATGACGGCAGCTTTGACGGCCTTCTGACCGCTTATTTCTATGCCTATAAAGATGCCGATGTGTATGGCATCTATCGCCAGACCGATTATCAGCCCGATTTGCTGAGCCATCCACTGACCATTCCCGCACAGAACGACAAAGCACAACGCATAATGCACTCCGTGCAACAGAATCTGTCAGCCTATACCATGCAGAATCTGTATCTGCTTTACCTCAGTGAGCTGCCGGACTGCGACCTGCTGGGGCTTCAGTATTTACGGCTATGCTTTTCAAAAGGCCGCAGCATTAATCATGCCAAGCATCATCCAGTTATTCGGCAGGTGGATGATGTCCGACGCAAAGTGATGCATGAATACGACCACATGAAAGGCTTTTTGCGCTTTCAAAAAATTGATAACCATCTCTTTTATGCACGGTTCGCCCCGGACCACAATCAGCTGCCCCTTCTGATTTCTCATCTGGAACGGCGATTTTCTGATCAGAAAATGATTGTTCACGATAAAAAACGAAACTGTGCCATGCTGTACAATCTGGAGCACAGTATTATCATCCCTTTTACTAAGGAACAGGCAACGCAGCTTCTTCAGAACCGTCAGGATGATACCATCCATTTATTCCGACAGTATTTTCAGACCATCAACATACCAGAACGGGAAAATCTGCGTCAACAGGCAGCTTTTATGCCGCACCGCTATCGAAAATATATGCCAGAAACGCAGTAATGACAGTAAAACAGGTTCCTGACCGCACGCATTTAACCAATTTATCAGAATATTCTGGAATCCTCCCTTAAAGTCCTTCGGTGAAAAAACAGAACCTTTTGAATAAAAAAACGAAAGATGTCGAAGAACGGGCTTGCTATTCAGCAGCCGTCCTCCGGCATCTTTTCTTTTACTTTTTTCTGTTTTCCATCTGCCACTTTAAATGGCTGCCAGTTCCTCATAAAGATAATCGTTCAGGATTTTAATGTATGTGCCTTTCATTCCCAGCGACCGGGCATCAATCACACCAGCGCTTTCCAGTTTGCGCAGTGCATTTACAATAACCGAGCGGGTCAGCTTATATTCCGCCGCCAGCTTGCTTGCCACAAGAAATCCTTCATTGCCCTCGATTTCACTGAAAATATATTTTACCGCTTCCAGTTCCGAATAACTTAATACCTCCAGTGCCAGCTGCACCACTGTCTTTTTACGAGCTTCTGTTTCTGCCTTGCGGCTGGCAGTGCGAATCATCAGCACAGAGGCCAGTGCAGCTGCATATTCGGCCAGAAGCGGAATCTCATCAGAAAAATCTTCAGTTTCTCTGGCACAGATTAAAAAGCCCATCCGTTCCGCCTGACTGCCAACCGGCACTAGCGTCATGCAGTTCCCGTTGTGTCGCTGATTATATACAGGCTGCCTCATAGCCAGCATCCATTCCAGATTATCCCGGCTGCACTGCTTATCATCAAGTTCTCTGCGGCTGAAAATCTGCATCGATTCTGTATCACTGCAGCCCAGCATTTCACCGGACTGATTCATAATATACACACTGCACTGCAGCAGATGATGCAGCTGCTCTGCGGCTGCCTGCACATCCAGCGCATCCACCGTTGCTTTCTGCATCATTAGATGCATCGCTCTATTTTTTTCTAATACAGATTCCATTTCCATAATCATTGCCTCCTAAATCATGTTAATCTCAAGATAGTAGTATTATTGCCAGAGATTTACACAATATTCACAGAAGGCGAAATTTATTAAGGGAATTATTAACAGAGAACATGTTTTTTTCAACATAAAAAACCGAAACGGTTATTTGCTTATATGCCTTTTCTCGTATATCCAGCACTCGAAAGCGGCACAGGCAAATATATCGTTCCGGTTTGCACTGATCGTTATCCTGCTTCGTATTAAAATTTCATTTGCAGTAAATTCTGCAGTTCCTCCATAGTGGATACGGTATTAATCATATCTCGCATCCGCGCTGCATTCGGCAGCCCTTTATAATACCAGGCAATATGTTTTCGCAATTCTTTCATGGCTACATATTCACCTTTTTCCGCACAGATTAACCGGGCATGGTGCAGAATCACTTCCTTGCGCTGTTCCAGCTCCGGTTCCGGCTCATATATCCCGGTGCGCAGATAATCCAGCGTCTGCTGATACATCCACGGCCGGCCCAGAGCACCGCGGCCCAGCATAATGCCATCGCAGCCAGTCACATCCATCATAGCTTTTCCGTCCTCCGGCGCAAATAAATCGCCGTTTCCGATTACCGGCACATCCACAGCCTCTTTTACCTGCCGGATAATATCCCAGTCTGCTTTTCCGCTGTAATACTGCATCCGGGTACGGCCGTGCACTGCAATAGCACTGACACCAGCTGCCTCCATACGCTTTGCGTATTCTACCGCATTCACCGAAGTATCATCCCAGCCTTTACGGAATTTTACCGTAATCGGTACATCCACTGCTTTTACCATTGCTTCTACAATTTGCGCCGCCAGATCCGGATTACGCATTAAGGAAGATCCTTCCCCGTTGTTTACCACCTTCGGCACCGGGCAGCCCATATTAATATCAATAATCTGTGCCCCATGTGCCTGCATAATACGGGCACCTTCTGCCATCACATCCGGTTCGGAGCCAAAAATCTGCATACTGACCGGCTGCACTTCATCTTCCATATTCATTAAAAGATATGTTTTCTGATTTTTATAAGTTAATGCCTTGGCACTAATCATTTCGGTATATACCAGCCCGCAGCCATATTCCCGCGCAATCAGCCGACTCGGCCGGTCACTGATTCCAGCCATCGGCGCCGCCACCACCGGATTTTCATTTAAAATCTGTTTCATATAATTCATATTGTTTCTCCTGTATATGATTCCTGTTTCCGTATTATATTCAAACTGCTTTTCGGATTTCATCATAGCAAATAATTATCCTGTGTGCAAGAAAAAGCCACAAGAAAAGAGCGTATCCAACGGACACGCTCCTATCACTTCACAAAACCAAATTTATTCCCCTACTGCATCCAGTGCTTCTTTGATTTTTGCCGCAACACCGACAATTTTTTCTTCCGGCAGCGCACATAAGGCTACACGGATACCGGCATTGGCACCTTCACCCAGCGGAACCATAAAGATATCACTTTTGCGCAGTTCAGCAGCCACTTCTTCTGCCTTTACAGTTGGAACGGTTACGAAGAAACCGGAATCAAACGGACAGGTTTTCAGACCAACCTCCTGTGCTTCTTTTACAAACACTTCAGCACGTTTTAACAGGCTCAGACGCAGTTCCTCCTGTTCAGCACGAAACGCTGCTTTCAGTTCAGGATTCTGGTCGATTTTTTCCATTACATGCATCCCTAAACGGCTGCAGTTAGACCAGGTTGCGCGGCTGGAGAATTTGTTGATTGCAATAAATTCATCCACTTCCTGCTGACTGGAGGACACACATAACAGGCATCCTAAGCGGTAGCCGTACATCGCATAGCTTTTAGACATGGTATATGCCACCAGCAGAATAAAGTTTTCCGGCAGGTCATTGAACAGGGTAAAAATCTCACGAGCTTCCGGTGCAGCATAGTCAATATAGGCAACATCTAACAGCAGAACCACGTTATTTTTCCCGTTATTTGCAATAGCAGTCAGTTCTGCCATGATTGCTTCCCATTCATCCCGTTTTACGTTGTAACCGGTCGGATTGTTTGCCGGTGTATTCAGCACCAGAAATACATTGGTCTGTTTTTCTGCATATTCACGCAGCTTTTCAATACAGCCCTGCACATTAAAGTTGTTATTTTCATCAAAGGATACAAATGTATCAAAACTGCGGCCGCATTCCCGGCAAATACTTTTGTATGCTGCCCAGTAGCGATCCATGGTGAGTACTGTATCGCCCGGTTCCAGATAATTGTAAACCGCATGATGCAGACCGCCGGTACCGCCCGGTGTAGCTACACCGCCAATAAAGCCGTTTGGCCGATATTCACGGAATGCACCGTCAATGGCTGCATTCACAAAACCTGGAGTCCCTTCGATTGATGCATATTCTGCAGAATCACGGAATGGAATTGTTTTTACCACTTCTTCCACGGTTTTCATGGTAATCAGCTGACCATTGGCATCTAAAAATGCGCCGGTAGTCGCATTGATGATATTCTCCTTGCCGACTTCTGCCGCACGTGCCTTTGCCATACCGCTAATACGGAAGATTTTATCCGGGCCGCCCTTGCCCTGGGTGTGTTTTGCTAAAACGCTCATGTTCCATTCCTACTTTCTCTTTATATAATAATCTCGTCTGTTAAAACAAGTCTGTTTATCAATCATACCTTGCTATTATAACGTGTCCTTCCTGTATGTGCAAGAATGTACGGCTCATGTATTTTGTATTTATTTTGTATTTTTACGTTCTCTGCCTTTTTGCCCACTACAAAAAAAGACTGACAAAGCAGCGTTTGTCAGTCCGATTTTTCTAGTTTCTTGCATATTTCCATTCCAGGAATTCATCATAGGTACCGATTTTACTCAATACGCCTTCCTCCTGAATTTCGATAATGCGGTTTGCGATTGTATCCACAAACTGATGGTCGTGGGATGCAAACAGCAGAATGCCTTTAAATTCGATTAAGCCGTTGTTCACCGCTGTGATGGATTCCAGATCCAGATGGTTGGTTGGCTGGTCGATAACCAGTACATTTGCACCATACATCATCATTTTACTCAGCATGCAGCGAACTTTCTCGCCCCCGGATAATACATTTACCGGTTTCAGTACATCATCGCCAGAGAACAGCATTCTGCCCAGGAACCCGCGCAGATAGGTCTCGGTGTGGTCTTTTGGTGTGTACTGTTCCAGCCAGCGCAGGATAGACAGTTTGCAGTCGTTGAAGTATGCGCTGTTATCATGCGGAAAGTAGCTCTGGCTTGTGCTGACACCCCATTTAAATGTACCTTCGTCCGGTTCTACTTCGCCCATTAAAATCTGGAACAGGGTTGTGGTTGCAATTTCGTTTTCGCCCACAAATGCAACCTTTTCGCCTTTATCAATACGGAAAGAAACATTGTTCAGTACTTTTACACCGTCTACGGTTTTGCTTAACCCTTCTACGGTCAGAATTTCTTTACCAGGTTCGCGGTCCATTTCAAAGCCCAGATATGGATATTTACGAGAAGATACCGGCAGTTCTTCCACAGTCAGTTTATCCAGCAGTTTACGGCGGGCAGTTGCCTGTTTTGCTTTGGATTTATTAGCAGAGAAGCGGGAAATAAAATTCTGCAGCTCTTTAATTTTATCTTCTTTTTTACGGTTCTGGTCACGCATCAGGCGCTGCATCAGCTGGCTGGATTCGTACCAGAAGTCATAGTTCCCGGTATAAATTTTGATTTTTTTGAAATCGATATCTACAATGTGAGTACAAACCATATTCAAGAAGTGACGGTCATGGGATACTACGATAACAGTACCTTCATAATCCATCAGGAAATCTTCCAGCCAGCGGATAGACTGAATATCCAGGTCGTTGGTAGGTTCATCCAGCAGAATAATCTGCGGCTGACCGAATAATGCCTGTGCCAGCAGCACTTTCACTTTCTGTTTCCCGTCTAAAGAACCCATCATGGAATATTCAATACCAGTTTCCAGCCCTAAACCCTGTAACAGTTTCTGTACTTCGGTTTCTGCATCCCAACCGTTTAATTCAGCAAATTCGCCTTCCAGTTCAGATGCCAGAATACCATCTTCCTCGCTGAAATCCGGTTTTGCATACAGAGCATCTTTTTCCTGCATAATCTGATATAAACGAGCGTTGCCCATAATAACCGTATCCATTACGGTATATTCGTCATACGCATTGTGGTCCTGTTTTAAAACGGACATGCGAACATTGGCCGGAATAACGATTTCACCAGTGGTTGGTTCTTTCACGCCGCTCAGAATTTTTAAGAAAGTAGATTTCCCTGCACCATTTGCACCAATGATGCCGTAGCAGTTGCCCGGTGTAAATTTCAGATTTACATCGGAAAATAAAGTGGTACCGTCAAAGCTTAAACTCACATTGTTAACTGTGATCATGTTCTTCCTCCTGCAATAACATACATATTTCCTATACGCCTTCAGAACCGTTTTGTTGACCATTCTCTGCGGCAACACGCTATCTGGCGCTAACATAAACATTATCCTTTTAATGATACTGTTTTACAAGCTAAATGTCAAGTTTTGAGCTTCATATCCCCATTTATAAAAAACAGCGATACCATACGATATCGCTGCCTGATTACATCTGTTTTTCAATCTCATTATCAATCTAAATTGTACCAAAAATCCGGTCGCCGCAGTCGCCAAGACCAGGACAGATATACCCCTTCTCGTTAAGCTCTCTGTCCAGATTGCCAACAAAAATTTTCACATCCGGGTGAGCTTCATGCAGTTTTTCAAGACCGGCCGGTGCCGCAACAATACAAAGAAAAGAAATATCTTTTCCGCCGCGTTTTTTTATCGCATTAATAGCCTCAACAGCAGAACCGCCAGTTGCCAGCATCGGGTCAACAACATAGACAGAACGTTCTTCAATAGCAGATGGAAGTTTGCAGAAGTATTCATGCGGTTCCAGTGTCTCTTCATCACGGTACATACCAATATGACCAACTTTTGCCGCCGGCATCAGTTTCAGCATACCGCCCACCATGCCAAGACCGGCTCTTAAAATTGGAACAACTGCAGGTTTTTTTCCTGCAATAAATGGGCACATGGCTGTTTCAACCGGAGTTTCGATTTCAACATCCTCCAGACTTAAATTTCTAAGTGCCTCATAGCCAATCATCATAGATATTTCTTCAATAATTGTGCGAAATTCGTTCGTCCCGGTTGTTTTCTGTCTAACAATGGACAGTTTATGTTTAATCAATGGATGATTGCAGATGGTAATATTTTCGATACCTTTATACATATAACAAAACCCCCTATACCTGACCGTTTTGATATTTTTAACTTCCATGATATAAATTCATAAAACCCATCCGCATTATAGCATACAAAGCGCCGAAACGCCAGTAATATCGCACAATACTTTTTACATTTTAACCTTCATATTCGGCCAGCGGTGCTCCATCCAGGCATCGTTATAATTCGCATCCAGAAATGCGGCAATGACGTTCTGCGGTGCCGGATGTTCCTGTCGGTCGGTATAGCGAATCATGGCCCCGGCCGTTAAGAGGCAGTCACAAAATAACACGACTACGATGGCCCAGGTGATACATTCACCTAATAGCGTTGGAATTTTTTCAATTGCCCGGCTCATAGGAGGATACAGGCCTTTCAGCCAGATAACCGCCAGCAGCCCCCATGCCACACAGTACGGCACATTGGTTCGTCCGCCGATGTTAAGCGGCATATTGCTGTAATCCCAGAATACGGTGCCGAATACAATTTCACTCATAACGCTGCACATATACTCATAGCTTCCGCCGATTAAAAAACCGGCTGCAAAAATCAGCAGCATACTGCGATCTTTCAACCTCTGCAGCGCAATGGTAAGAATCACTGCGCCAAAGCCCCATACCACGCTGAATGTACCGTATAATAAACTGGAACGATTCATCCAGAACCCGTCAATATGGTGGCAGTATACCATTTCTATCAATGCACCCAGAAACGAGGATAGTAAAAACACCCACACAATTTTATCAAAGCACAGACCCTCAGCAAATACATACCGTGGTCTGTTCAAATCCATCGGCTCCCGGATTCCCGGATATTCTTTCTGTAAACGCCTCCAGATGGCAGCAGCCGCCCTGTCAAGCAGACGAATGGTTCGTTGCTGAAATACTTCCCCGGTGTGTGCTATTCGGTTTGTACGAATAGTATAAATAACACCTGCAAAATCCATCGCAGTCAGAACCAGAAGTACCGCAACCAGAAGATTCAGCAGCGTGTCGGGAATCAGCAGCACTAGCGTCATAATCACCGGATGCACCATTAAATATAACGTCAGATACAAACCCGCCAGCAGAAGATGAAACCCGATACTCTTATTACTGTAAAAAATCAGCCGGTGCTCTCGCTCAAAAGCATTATGCCGACTGACCGCTTTTACAAAAAATTCTGACATCGTCCATACGGTTCCCAGCACCACAAAGCTCAGCACATACTGCAGCGGGATATTATGTCGCAGTGTAGGCAGCGCCTCGATTAAAAGCACCGCCGCAATGCCGTAAGGCAATGCAAAAGGCAGATTCAGAAACCCGCTGTTTACAAACCGCCTGTTTTTAATCGTGAAATATCCCATCTCTGCCGCCCAGCCGATAAACGAATACAACAGCAGATAAAATCCCAGTTCCGTCCACGAATAACTGACTGTCATCCAGTTTTCCTCCCGTTAATGCACAGATTTTCTTTTTGAAGAAGCGCAACGGTTTCGTGATAAAAAACATCCAGAATTCCGGCATATACATCATGCCACGGCTTGTTGCGGCCAAAATAATGAATAATCACCGCATACTTCCGCACCCATTCCAGATCTACCCGGGTATTGCGCAAATCAGCATTGTGAGCTATCAGAGTACGGTCGCTCAGATTATACACCATCCGCTCCAGAATTTTTACATGGTCGCCGTACAGCGCCGTTAAAATATCCTGATCCGGCAGAATCAGAATTTTCTTTTTATCCTGCGCATAAGCCTGAATATCCTCCAGCTTTAAATGAATCCGCAACTGTTCCAGATTCATCAGCAGAACCCCGGTATTGACATACGGTACATCATCATCCACATCCACACCTAGCCGGATGCGATTTAAACGGGTCAGATTTT